>NZ_JBIPCR010000007.1:0-284791 GCF_044007335.1 Flavobacterium sp. FlaQc-48
ATGGTTCAGACTTATCCAGCAAAGAATATGCAGCACCACGTAATGAAACGGAAGAACAGTTAGCTGTAATCTGGCAGGAAATATTAGGGATTGATAAAGTAGGAATTCATGATAATTTCTTTGAATTGGGCGGTCATAGTTTATTGGTTATAAAATTAGTTTCCCTTATTAATGAGGTATTCTCTACAGATATCAGTATTAATATGGTCTTTGAATACTCAACGATTTCTGAGTTTGTTGATAATATGCATTCAGTGAATCATTTTAAAAATAGTCTTATGGTTCCTTTGCAAGAAAAAGGAACTCTAAACGCTATATATCTAACTCCACCAGGGAGCGGAACAGTTAATTGCTATATTGAACTGACAAAACGATTAGGAAAAGATCAACCTGTTTATGCATTTCAATGTTCAGGATTATATGGAGAAGCCCCAATTTCAAAATCTATCGAAGAAATGGCCTCAGGGTTTATTACAGAAATGCAAAAAAAGGATCCGCATGGTCCTTATCGACTTGGAGGATATTCATTTGGAGCGACCGTAGCTTATGAAATGGCAGTGCAATTACGAAATGGCGGATTTCACGTCGAAGAACTAGTGATTTTTGATGGAAGAGTTTCATTTGAAGATAATAGTAAAATTGATGAAGACAAATTATTTCGGGAATTTTTAGAAAACCAAACAGAGGTATTTGGGGAAGACTTTAATTTTTCAGATTTAGCTCTTGAAGATAAATCTAAAGAAGAACAACTCGAAGCAGTGAGTAAATTGCTAAGGGAGTCAGAATTTAAACTAAGAGAGAAGGAAGTAAAAGGACGTTTAGAAGTTAATTTCTACAATGAAAATTGTTCCTATTTATACAAGGTAGAAGAAAAACTAAATACAAAAGTTATTTTGTTTAAAACAACATATGCAGATTTGGATGGAAAAATAGTTTTTAACGATGATGATGTTTATGGATTTGACTATGGGTGGAATAACTATACTAATAAAGAAGTAATAGTACATTCAATATCTACAACCCATGATGCAATTTTAAATAGAGAAAATGTTGAGCAAATCGCATGTATCTTAAAACAGTAAGTAATAATAATTAAGCAGATAATTTAAAAAAGTAAAAATACATGGAATTTGGAATTATGTTTTTCGCTAGTAGTGAAGATTCCTTATCGGGAAATATTTATGATTTGGTAAAAAAGTGCGCCATTTATGGTGATGAAAATAATTTCTCATCTATTTGGGTTCCGGAACGTCACTTTACAGAATTTGGAGGAATATTTAATAATCCGGCAGTACTTCAAGCAGCTCTGGCAAGTATAACCACAAGAATAAGACTAAATAGTGGAAGTGTAGTTATGGCACTTCACGATCCCATACGTGTGGCAGAAGAATGGGCAATGGTTGATAATTTATCTAATGGACGTATTGGATTATCAGTGGCTTCAGGATGGAATCCAGATGATTTTGTTTTTTTCTCACAAAATTATAAAGACAAACATAAGGTAATGTATGAAGGAATATCTACAGTTAAAAAGTTATGGAGAGGAGAATCTATAGAGCGATTAAGTGGTAATGGGAAAAAGGTAGATGTCAAAATATATCCATCTACAGTCCAAAAAGAAGTGCCATTTTATCTAACGGTAAGCGCAAATTCTGAAGGATTTAAAAATGCAGGAAAATTAGGATTTAATATCCTGACTTCAGTTCTAGATCAAACAGTGGAAGAGTTGTCAGAAAAAATAAACCTCTATAGACAAGCACGTAGAGAAAACGGTTTTGATCCTAAAACAGGTAAAGTTACTTTGATGTTGCACACATTTATTGGGTTAGATAATGAAGCTATAAAAGAGGAAGCAAGAAAACCATACTGTAATTTTTTAAAACGAAATAAAAAATTATTTGAAGGAATGGCCTATAATAGAGATAGTGGTTTTTCATTGGATTCTTTGTCAGAAGAAGATCTGGATGATTTTTTGAATTTTCTATATGAAAGATTTGCTAATACCAAAGGATTAATAGGCAGTAAAGAAGCGTGCATGGATATGGTGCGAAAAACAGAAGAGGCAGGAGTAGATGAAATAGCCTGCTTGCTTGATTTTGGTCCGCCATCTGATAGAATATTGGAAAATTTAAAGTACATAACTGAATTAAAGCAATCCTGCTAAAATATTCGGTAATGTATTAGACATGTTGGTGGTCAATTCTTAGATCTTGCAGCTGCAGATCAGGAATTAATATAGTATCGCACCAACAAAAAAAGAACCTTCGGGTTGTTTTTTTGTTCTCCAATTGTGTCTGTAGTGCAGACACAATTGGATTGATGCCGGAGTAGCTGTTGTTTTTAGTAATGCAGAGCTAACTTTAAAACCAAATTAGGAAAACCTTACTAGTAATAATAAATAAGTAAATAATTTAAATAATTTAAAAAAATGGATAAAAGTCAAATCGAAAGCTATAAAGAGAATGGTTATATTATACTTGAAAAAATGTTTACTCCCGAGGAAGTGAATAAATACAAGAATGAAATATCTTATTTTGAAGATAAAAAAAAATTACCAAATGTTATTTGTGAGGATAATAAAATCCGTTCCATATTTGCGCCTCATATGGATTCTCAAGTATATGCAGACTTATACAAAGACTCAAGGTTATTGAATGTAGCCCAAAAATTAGTAAAAGAAAATTTATATTTATATCAATATAAATTAAACCTTAAAGAGCCATTTTTAGGAAAATGGTGGGAGTGGCATCAGGATTATCCCTATTGGCACTTCGATGATGGAGTGGCATCTCCAGATATGACTTCTGCAATGATTTATTTAGATGATGCAAAATCGTTTCAAGGTCCTTTAATGGTTATTCCGGGGTCACATAAAGAAGGTATAGCAAAATTTAAAGAGAAAGGGACTCTTGATAAAAATGATATATTAAATTCACTTAGTTCAAACTTAAAATTTACTGTTGATGATAGCATTGTTAAGGCATATGCAGACCAAAACGGTATTGAGGTTTTAGAACTTAAAGCCGGATCAGTTGTTTTTTTTCATCCCAATTTGTTTCATGCTTCTACAGGTAATCTTTCTCCCTATGAGAGAGATACGGTCATAATAACTTATAATAGTATTAATAACTTACCGTTTTCAGAAAATAAGAGACCCGATTATATTTGCTCTACGGATACCACTGTTTTGACTGAAAATGAATTAATTGTGTAATTTATAATTTATCTTTATTCCAGAAAAACAATATAGATTAATGAAACAGCTGTAATACTGCCCTTACAGCTGTTTTTTTAAATAATTTGATAATTTAATTTAGATTAAAAGATTTAATGACAATGAACAATAGAGCAATAGATCTGCCACCTTTGATGTTTTTAAGAGAATTACTGTTCTATTAATTTGTAGTAATATTTTCTAAGAATAAATTAACCCAGTGGTTGGATCAAAGTTATTAAAAACAATATAGTTCTTTATTAGATCATTTAGAGTGTTAATAGTTTCAAAGCCCTTTTGACTTTCAAAATACGAAACTGGAAATAACTTTTTATGGAACGGAGAAAGAAGCTCCAAAAGCTTACAGCCTAATGTGCAATCTTTTTAAATGATTTAAAAAAAAAGAGAGGATTTTAAATGCTCTCTTTTTTTAATTTCTTAAATACGAGTTGTACTTAAAGTACTTTTTGATATTCCAAAGTTCCCAATTGATCTGTTGTTATTATTCTTTTTTTGGAATCAAAATAATCAATTTTAAAAGGTATCGTAAAAAGTCCGGAAATAATAGTAAGCTCATCATTGTTTTTAGATAGCTTCCATTTTCCGTCATGGGTTTTATCGCCAACAATACTTTGAAAACGGTTATTTTCTTGAAAGACCTGATATACCTGATCTGTTTTATAATATTCTGTAATATCTTTATCTTTCCCTCTTTGTGTCCATTTCACTAGTTTCCATTTTCCAATGAGTTCGGTTGATGTTTGTGAATAAGACGTAAGGCCATAAATGAAAAACAAAAAAAAGATAAATTTTCTCATTATATTGTATTTTAATATGAAATCTAATTTAAGCTTTTTTTTTAATAAAATTACATTGTACAAGACGTCCATAATAACATAGCAATACACATCTCACTACCTATAATGAAATAAGATTTATTTAGGCTGATTTCGATAAACATACCCGGGATTATGGATTTAGATTTTTTTTAAAATTTATTAAAGTGACTGGCATCATTAAAATAGCCGCCTCAGGAATTAGAAATGAGGCGGCTTTTTTGTTTCTCCTGACGGAATGGTTTAAAAATTAGCCCATTCTAAATTTAGCATAAACTCCAGTTTTTATCCAGAAATTCATCTTCTCCAGGCTCCTCTGTCTTATAAGCAATTGCTTCTGGAATAGACGTCTTAAGTATGTTGACATGTACAATGGTATTTTCCTTAATGCTGTCAAGCTGTGTCAAAACCTCTTCGAGCTCTTCGAGACTGCTGACTTCAAAACCTTTACCTCCAAATACATCAACGAGTTTCGCATATTTCCAAGGGTGCATTTCGTTGTAATCATAAACGTTGTTTAAATCGGGAACGCTATATTCTACCTTGTCTGCCCCACGAAACGGATTTGGATTAACGAGCATTTGTTCAATACCATAAATACCATTATCCAAAACAAAAACAATGGTGTCGTGTTTCAGTTTATTCTGTGTAGATATGGCCTGACAGGTTTCCTGAAAAGCACCATCCCCAACAAATACTACCGGCCTTTTATCAGGTCTGGCACATTTTATTCCGGTTGCTGCCGGAACAGAATAACCTATGGAAAGCCACGATGCCTGTGCTATAAATCCGTTAGGTTCTGCAATACGAATGCCCTGGGCGCCCAATAAGGGGAAACCCGCATCGGCAACCACTATATGTCTCTCGTCTATAAAATTATTGATTCTCTTAAAAAATGTATCATAAGTAAGTGCCGGTTTCCCTTTTTTCATTATCCTGTCATCCGCTACAAAAAATGATTCAGGCAGCTTCTTTGCATCATACATTTCATAAGCACTAAATTTAACTTTGGTAAGCTCATCTTTCAGGAATATCATAAAATCTCTTAGCGATACATTGGCCACATAAGAAGCGCCAATCCTTACACCGCTGTGATTGGCAAGTACAGTATCTTCTTTCCAGACATCAAACCCTCCCAGGTTTTTGCCGGTGGTCCATACGCCAAGGCCAATTTTTAGCTGGGCTTTTTCGAATTGTTCCTTGACATCTTTTGGCGATGCCTTGCCATTAAAAACACCTTTGAACTTAGGATGGTTTTCGGATACGATTGATTTCCCGAGTATAGAGGTCACAAATTCGGTATCGGTACTTTCGATCAGGTCCAGGAATTCCTTTTGAATACCGTAGCGCTGGATCTCAATACCGCCCCAGAAAATAATTTCTTTTCCGCTTGCCATTGCAGCTACTCTTTGAGCAGCCTTGCGTGCACTTGCTTGACATTTAGAGGCCTCTCTTTCTGCCAGTGGAGTAACAGGCGGATTGCATTCCATTCGCCATACATCTTCAAAAACCTCAAGATAAACCGGTCTTCCATATAAAATACAGGCATTCAGCACTGCATCAATTTTATAAGGAGCATCTGATGAACCTGTGATTTGTTCTGCTGCAACGGTAACGTTTCGAAACACATTAATGTTACTGTACATATCACCTGTCATATGGGATGCCAGCATGCCCTGAACAAGACTTCTTTGCTGGTCCTTGTTAGTCGGAGCTCCATTAATGACAAGCACGGGACAGTGCTCTACATAAGAACCTGCAACGGAATTGAGCAGCGTAAAAGCTCCCACACCATACGTTACCGCTACTGCAGCGAAACCGTTTTGACGTGCATAGGCATCAGTACAATGTCCGGCGTTTATTTCATTTGTGTCGTTAACGATTTTAATTTTTGCATTTTTGTCTTCGTGAATCGTATTTAAAAAAGGAGCGGTATAATTGCCTGCAATTCCAAATAAATGCGTAAGTCCTAATTGTTCCAGACGTATTTGCAGGTATTTTGCAACGGAGATTTTTTTCTGTGACATCTTAAATTGGGTTATTCAGGTTACCAGTATTTTCGTTGACTTCGAGTGCAGTGCGTATTCCGGACTCGATGGCGCCTTCAATCCATGCATGTTTCAGGGAAGTATGCTCTCCGGCAAAATGTGCTTTTCCATTCCATTCGGTTGAGATGATATGACGCTGCAATAATTGTAACTGTCCAGGATTAAATATTGCCGCTTCACCATAAGCATACGGGTCTCGCATCCAGCTTTGTGTTGCGGCACCAATTAATTTTCCGGCTTTGTCTTTGCGGTTCCTGATGCTCGAGCTAATTACAGCAAGGTCGATAATGCGCTGCTGTTCCTTCTTGTCATCGGAGTGCATGATGGCCAGGTTTTTAAGTGCATAAAAGTACCTGTCGTCGTCATCCATAGAATCCCAGCGGCTTGCTTCGTCAGACCAGCAATAAGATGCCAGCACGACACCATGTCCTTTACTTCCCAAATCATTGCTCGGATAATAGGTGAAACGGTTTGAAAAATCAGTAATCGTACCACCGCCAACAATATTATAAGGTGCTTCCTGCCACCATTTCTCACGAAATTCCAGCAATATTTTAGTAGCAGAATCGTAGTGCAGTTCGCGGATTGCTTTTCTTTTAAGCTGCTTGAATTGTGGCGTTACGTACACATGTCTTAATGCCGAAAAGGGTATGGTGACAATCACTTCATCAAATTCCAGGTCACTGACCGGCGTTTTTAATGCTTTGAATCCTGCGTCTTCATAAAACTGAAAGTCGCGCTGCACTTCAATATCGACCTCTATCTTTACCTTGTCGTTAATGAGCGTCATTTTGGTCATCCTGCAATCAAAATAGGTGTTTTCTTCGAGACCGTGAGCTTTAAAGAATGCATTTGGCAGCATGTCGCTTCCGCCGACAATTTCTAGAAACCGAGTAGAATCCTTGATGATATTTTGCTCAATAAAACTCTGGATGAAATCATAGGCCATCCGGGACTCCAGATTTTGCATAACCCCAATCATCTCGATGGCATTCTCTGAATACATCGAATTTTCCTTTAAGAAACGTCGCATCGAATATTCTCCGTAACGCTCGATCAGCAAAGGCCAGTTTTTCTCTGGATCTTCTGCAATAAAAGCCTTAAGCGGATTAATAAGATTGGCCATTAACTGGTCGGCACGCATGTTTTCACTGCTGCCCAGATGAAAGTCCAGTAGTTTGTTGACATCGACAATCGTAGTTTTATTTTTTGGGATATATTCATTTTGGACAACACGTTTGCGGTTAACGTAGAAAAGTGAATTTCTGGTAACCTCCGGCTCTGGTTTAGTGGGGTCTGCCTGATGTGCGATTGCCTGTTCCTTATCGACAGACAGATAATAAAAAGGCTCAGTTTTGAGTCCGAGTTTATCAATGTATTTGAGCACCATCTGGTGTATGGTCGGGATGCGCATCGCACCGGCTTCGCCATAAACACTGTCGTCTTCAAAATATTTTTTGTTTTTAGAATTCCTGAAAGTCTTGATCCTGCCACCAACACGGGTGTTTGATTCGACTATTGTAACATTATGGCCGGCCTGTTTTAACAGACCTGCGGCTACCATTCCGGCCATTCCTGCACCAATAATTAATACGTCTTTTGGTTTATCCGTACGAGGGATTCCCTCGTCAATGTATTTTAAGTATTGCTGGACAATAAGGTCGTTGTCTTCGTCGAGTAAGCCGTGTAAATAGTTTTCCATGATCAGGTGATTTAGTTATTGGTTTATTCTTTTTGCGAATGAAATTCTTAACAAATAAAGTCAGTAAAATCCGAATTTTTAAGCGTAATTCTACCTGTTTTTATATTGTAGAACAGAGGATTTTTAATTCTACAGATCAAAAGCACTGTTTTTTGTATAACAGCCATCTTATTTTATTCTTTTATTCAGTTTAAGTTTTTCAATCCATAACGAGCAGAATTACTCTTCTGTTTAATTGTCTGTTTGTTATTGGAAGATTTGGAACCAAAGGATTGCTTTCTCCTTTGCTGAATAAGTGCATGCGATGAGATTCAATGCCTTTATTTTTCAAATATTCTTCTACTGCCTGAGCTCTTTTCATTCCTATTTCCAGATTGTGGGCTTCATCACCAATGTCGCAGGTATATCCTGTAATAGTAAGTTCTGTAGTTTTATCTCGTTTAAGAATTTCCGCAATTTTATCTAGTCTTGAACCAAGTTCTGCAGTTACATCTGTGCTGCCGACTTTTTCAAAAGGCAGAGGTTTCTCAATAATTTTTCGTTCAGCAGTTGTTATTTTATTTTGTACTGCGGTATTTTTTGGAGTCTCCTGTACAGGAGGATATATATCTTGAGACTCTGCATATTTTAGCTGAGGTTCATCTTTCACAATCTGAAGTGGTTCGTGTTTTTCTTTATATAATGAAAAACCTAATTTTACCTGTAGACCCGCTGCAAAATAGCGGCTTTCGTGTACAGTTTTTTTATTTCCAATTATACCTTGTGCCTGAATATTGTCGATTCCATTAGGGGTATAGGAGACAATATTTTGATCCACAGTATTTCTGGCCATATCAGAAAGGCCGTAATCAAGATATATCCCGGTGTAAAGTTTTGTTTTTTCTTTTAGTGTAAAAGACAGACCCGTTTCCAGACTCAGCAAAAATGAGGTCGGCAGACTTACGGAAGTTTTGTCCTGCCAATTATTGACTGTACCTAATCCATGGGCGGGCAGTTCGTCAACCAGAAGATTTAAATCAGGGTAATAACCGCTTAACTGCAGTTGTTCAGCAGAAGCTTTTACATTTTGCTTTCCCGGAAATAAAACTTTAGCGCCTGCAGCTATGTACCACTCCGACTGGGTGGAAACAGCAGCTCTGTACTGCACAAGTAATGGAATAGAAGCAGAGATGAAGCTCTGGCTTTCTTTATATTTTGATGATGTTACACGATATTCAAAAGCAGCGGTTTGGTCATCAACTTCATAATTTGAAATAATGGTTCCGTCATTCAATTCAAAACTATTCTGGCTGTAAGCAGCATCAATTCCTGTTGAAATCCCCCAGTTCTTGCTAAAGAAATAGGTGTAACCAAGACCAAAGCCAGCGCCAATTTTTGGTTTTCCATTTCCTGAAGTACTGTTATAACGAATTCCAGATGGTCCTCCGTTAATTTTAATATTAAATTCCTGGGCATTTATAAAGGCATTTGCCAGTATTATTGTTGCCAGTGTGATTTTAATTTTCATTTTTTTTATTTAAAATTAATCTCATTTTTTACTTAACCAGTATGTTGATTGTTTTCTGCTCGCCGTTACTAAGTTTAAGCATAATAACATATACACCTGCCTGATTGGGAGCAGTAATTTGATTTTTGGTTTTTACATTATAAATAGTCTGCACTAATTTTCCTGTACTATCAAAAATGGTCATCTGTGCTCCATTTAATTGAGATTCGTTAAAATCGCATTCAAAAGTAAACTCGTTTAGCGGCTTGACTGGATTGGGATAAATTCTAATTTTTTTAGAAAATGTTATTCCCGTTAAATCAAGCGGACATGATTTTATTGATTTTCCATCTTTATCCGTGGCAATCACATAATAAGATCCATTTAAGGGTTGGGTTTCACTGTAATACTGGCGGTTTGCTCCAGAGACGGCATTTCCGTTTTTATACCACTGCCAAAAGACAAAATTTGTGCTTTTGTTATTAGAGAATAATACATCTTCCCATTTTTGAGAAATAAGTCCAGATTGGGTGACCTCAAGGGGTTTAGTCAGCACAGCAGCTGGATTATGATTTTGATCACCGTTTTGATAAGCCGTAACAGAGGTACTCCCGGAATTTATAATCTGAAGATTTGCTTCGGAAATTAATCCAATTACAGGATTTGCTATAGTATACGAAATTAGCAGTCCGCTGCTGGATGATGCGTTTAAGTTTACTTTATCATCATTATTACAGCCAAATTCTAAAGATTGATTCCAGGTAATGACCTGATCTGCCTTCATAATTTCAAATTCAGTGCCGGTAAATGTTATAATGTAATCTGGTCCGGCATTTATACTGCCGATAGTAATATTATATTTTCCGGCATTTTCTCCAATTTCCCTTGATAAAGACCCGGAAATAATAGCGTTGGTATCTCCGTTTGCAAATCCCGAAACAGTATAATTAAAATCCGGATCAACATTGCCATATATTTTAGTTTGATGGGCTAAGGCAGTAATATAAAGTATATACTGTTTGGTAGTAAAACTAATTTCGTCGCCATAGTTAATAAAACCAGCAGCATTTATGGCATAAGTTCTAACATAGTAAGTAGTATTGCCTTTAAGTCCCGATAAAGAACTACTGTAAGTTCCCAATGAGCTTCCTGTATTAATTTTATTATCGGTTATCAATGGCATAGAATGCAGTGCATATACAAATCCTCTTTCGGTTAGACATTGTCCGTTATCATTATTTACATCAGAAGAAGCAGTTCCCGAAAGCATAACACTGTCAATGGTAATGTTTGATACTGCTAAGGTCTTAAGACTAACCGGCTCTAAAGGTTGTAATATCACGATTGTTTCATTTGTAGTACAGCTGTTTGCGTCTGTAATTGTCACGGTATAAGAGCCTGCGGTTAATTGTGCTGCAGTATTTGAGTTTCCGCCAAAGGGTGCCCAGGAATATGTATAAGGACTTATTCCTCCTGCAACATTTACGGTAGCAGATCCATTGTTGCCATTATAACAAGAAACGTTGTTTTGTGATTTTACTGTTGTTAGTGAATCAGGCTGTGTTATGTTGAAGGATTGCGTTGTCGAACAATTGTTGGCGTCTTTTATCGTCACAATGTAAGTTCCCGCTGATAATGCTGTAGCAGTTGCCGAAGTTTGAATTGGATTTGTATTCCAGCTATACGTATAAGTTCCTGTTCCGCCGGAAACATTTACTGTTGCAGAACCCGTCGCAGAACCATTGCAACTCACATCGGTTTGAGTAGGAGTTGCTCTTAGCGCTGTAGGTTCTGTTATGATAAAGGATTGCGTTGTCGAACAATTGTTGGTATCTTTTACAGTCACGATGTAAGTTCCTGCTGATAATGCTGTTGCTGTTGCCGAAGTCTGAACCGGAATTGTATTCCAGCTATAAGAATAACTTCCTGTTCCGCCGGAAACATTTACCGTTGCCGAACCCGTCGCAGATCCGTTACAGGTCACATCAGTTTGAGTAGGAATTACAGTCAGCACTGTAGGTTCTGTTATGGTGAAAGATTCTGTTGTCAAACAATTGTTCGCATCTTTTATGGTCACAATATAAGTTCCCGCTGATAATGCTGTAGCAGTTGCCGAAGTCTGAACCGGAATTGTATTCCAGCTATAGGAATAACTTCCTGTTCCGCCGGAAACATTTACCGTTGCCGAACCCGTCGCAGATCCGTTACAAGTCACATCGGTTTGAGTAGGAGTTACCGTCAAGGCTGTAGGTTCTATTATGGTGAAGGATTCTGTTGTTGAGCAATTATTGGCATCTTTTATGGTCACAATATAAGTTCCTGCTGATAATGCTGTAGCAGTTGCCGAAGTCTGAACCGGAATTGTATTCCAGCTATACGAATAAGTTCCTGTACCACCGGAAACATTTACCGTTGCCGAACCCGTCGCAGAACCATTGCAACTCACATCGGTTTGAGTAGGAGTTACACTTAGCGCTGTTGGTTCTGTTATGGTAAAGGATTGTGTTGTCGAACAATTGTTGGCATCTTTTACAGTCACGATGTAAGTTCCTGCTGATAATGCTGTTGCTGTTGCCGAAGTCTGAACCGGAATTGTATTCCAGCTATAAGAATAACTTCCTGTTCCGCCGGAAACACTCACTGTTGCCGAACCCGTCGCAGAACCATTGCAACTCACATCGGTTTGAGTAGGAGTTACCGTCAAGGCTGTAGGTTCTATTATGGTGAAGGATTCTGTTGTCGAACAATTATTTGCATCTTTTATGGTCACAATATAAGTTCCTGCTGATAATGCTGTAGCAGTTGCCGAAGTCTGAACCGGAATTGTATTCCAGCTATACGAATAAGTTCCTGTACCACCGGAAACATTTACCGTTGCAGAACCCGTCTCAGAACCATTGCAACTCACATCGGTTTGAGTGGGAGTTACAGTCAGCGCTGTCGGTTCTGTTATGGTGAAAGACTGCGTTGTCGAACAATTATTTGCATCTTTTATGGTCACAATATAAGTTCCTGCTGATAATACTGTAGCAGTTGCCGAAGTCTGAACCGGAATTGTATTCCAGCTATACGAATAAGTTCCTGTACCACCGGAAACATTTACCGTTGCCGAACCCGTCGCAGAACCATTGCAACTCACATCGGTTTGAGTAGGAGTTACTCTTAGCGCTGTAGGCTCTGTTATGGTGAAAGATTCTGTTGTCGAACAATTGTTCGCATCTTTTATGGTCACAATGTAAGTTCCCGCTGATAATGCTGTAGCAGTTGCCGAAGTCTGAACCGGAATTGTATTCCAGCTGTAAGAATAACTTCCTGTTCCGCCGGAAACATTTACCGTTGCAGAACCCGTCGCAGATCCGTTACAAGTCACATCGGTTTGAGTAGGAGTTACCGTCAAGGCTGTAGGTTCTATTATGATGAAGGATTCTGTTGTCGAACAATTATTTGCATCTTTTATGGTCACAATATAAGTTCCTGCTGATAATGCTGTAGCAGTTGCCGAAGTCTGAACCGGAATTGTATTCCAGCTATACGAATAACTTCCTGTTCCGCCGGAAACATTTACCGTTGCAGAACCCGTCTCAGAACCATTACAATTCACATCGGTTTGAGTAGGAGTTACACTTAGCGCTGTCGGTTCTGTTATAGTGAAAGACTGCGTTGTAGAACAATTGTTGGCATCTTTTATGGTCACAATATAAGTTCCTGCTGATAATGCTGTAGCAGTTGCCGAAGTCTGAACCGGAATTGTATTCCAGCTATACGTATAAGTTCCTGTTCCGCCGGAAACATTTACCGTTGCAGAACCCGTCGCAGATCCGTTACAAGTCACATCAGTTTGAGTGGGAGTTACCGTCAAGGCTGTAGGTTCTGTTATGGTGAAGGATTGTGTTTTTATTGTATTAAGGGCATCTGTTACTGTTACCGTATAAGTGCCTGCCGTTAGATTGCTGGCAGTTGCAGTAGTCTGTATAGGATTTGTATTCCAACTGTAAGAATAGCTTGCTGTACCACCAGTTACATTGACAGTCGCCGAACCATTATTATCACCATTACAGCTCAAATTGGTTTGTGCTCCGGCAGAAGTAACAAGTGGTAGCACTTGACTTTCATAAGCACCAATATCGATAATACCAGCGTTAGCATAATCAAGCACCCTTGGATTGCCGGCAAGATCTTTAGTATTGAAGTCTAGTCCATTATAAAGACTGTTAGACCCCTTATTTACAACGGGACTGTTTGCTTTTAAAGCATAATTACCAGCGTTAGAGGGTGCATTACTGTAAGCGTTTGGACTTACAAATAAAGGATCGATGGAACCATTAATAGTGTTATTCGCTAAATTTGCATTTACCCCCTGCACGAGGCTATAAACAATAACGGGGGTAGCAGAAATACCATTGGGGGAAATACCGTGACTATTGCCATACATAATGCTATTTCGCATAGCAACGTTGGCGGTGAGCATAAAAATAGTTCCATCACTGCTGGCATTACCACTAAATACAGTATTGAGAAAAATAATGGTATATGCCATATTATCACCTATAAAGACAGCGCCTCCATTACGTGTAGCCTTATTACCAGTAATCTGTACGTTTTTAAATGCAGGAGTAACAGAATTTAATAAATTGATAGCCCCGCCATCTGATGAAGCGCTGTTGCCACTGAATGTAACTCTGTCAAAAATAGAGGTATTACCGTAGCGTATAGTAACGGCTCCCCCGAAGGTAGCTGTGTTATTTTTAAATACCGCATCCTGTATGGAAGCATTGGATCCCGTGAGTAATGCAAGTGCACCTCCAGAGTTTGCCATGTTGGATATAAATTCAAGATTGGCCAGTACCGGAGCTGCAGACGCCAGATGCATACCACCACCAAAAGATCTGGTTACCGCATTACCATTCGTTGTTATTAAAGTACCGGATCCGTTGGCATAGCCTCCTGTAATAGTAAAACCATTCAGTTCGGCAGTGCCCGCTTCACCTGTCATGACTACAACGTGATAAGCATTGTCTGCAGCAGTATTCAGCGTACCCAGGTCGCCACTTAATATGGTTTTGTTGGCGGTGAGCGTAAGATCACGGTTGGCAAGGGTTTTTTCTGTTCCTGCAAAACCGCCATATATTTTTACATCGGCCTGCATTAAAAATGTTATGTCTCTGTTATCTGCGCTGCTGAAATCAGCTGCATATTTAGGATAATAAGTTCCACCCGCTACCCAAATCTGTTTTACAGTTCCGGCAGTGCTTGTATTTAGTGTTTGTGCCATACGTAAAGCTTCACCCAGATTGGTAACTGCATTCGTCCAGCTGCTGCCTGTACCTGTGCCGGTAGCATTAGTATTTACATATATAATGCCCTCTGTATTTAATCTCTGGTATTCATAAGCGCCAATGTCAATAGCACTCAAATTATTATAATTATATACACGAGGGTTGCCTGCCAAATCTTTAGACGACGCGGTTAAACCAGAGTAAAGGCTGTTGCTGCCTGCATCTATACCGACACTGCCAGAGCTTAATCGAAAATCACCGCCACTGAAAGGAGCGGTGGTATAACTGGGCGCATTTACAAAAGATACTTCTGATGAACCGTCAAGAATATGATGGTTCGCATCTGCAGCTATACCTTGCACGAGGCTATAAACAACAGTATTGGGATCAGAACCGCCGGTGCTCAATATACCATGGCTATTGCCATACATAATGCAATTTCGCATATCAATATTGGCTGAATTCGTAAAAATAGTACCATTAGTACCATCAGGACTAGCATTACCACTAAGTACTGTATTGAGAAAAGTAACAGTATAACCTGAGTTATTACTTATATATACACCTCCTCCTTTAGCTAAACTGAAACCTGTAACACTATTACCTGTAATCTGTACATTTTTAAATACAGGAGCAACGGAAGATGATAGTGCCATAGCCCCGCCATAGATGGAAGCCGTGTTGCCACTAAAGATAACCCTGTCAAAAACAGAAGTATTACCGTTGCTTATATAAACAGCTCCCCCATAAGTTGCTGTGTTGTATTTAAATACCACATCATTTACGGAAGCATTCGCTCCATTGAATAATGCAAGTGCCCCTCCATACAATCCCGTGTTGTATATAAATTCAAGATTGGCAAGTACCGGAGATGCAGACACTAGCTGCATACCAGCACCATAAGGTCTGGCTACCATATTACCATTTATTATTAAATTACCGGATCCGCTGCCGGTAAAACCTCCTGTAATAGTAAAACCATTCAGCTCAGCAGAACCAGCAGCACCTGCCATTACTACCACATGATAAGCATAGGCTACAGCCTCCGGCAGAAAGCCACTTAATGTTGTTTTGTTAGTGGTAAGTGTAAGATCACGGCTTGCCAGAGCAGTTTCTGTTCCGGCAAAACCGCCATATATTTTTACATTTGCCTGCATTAAAAAAGTCTTATCTTTGGCATTTGAGCTGCTAAAATCGGCTGCGTATTTAGGATAATAGGTTCCGCCAGCTACCCAAATTTGTTTAATAGAAGTATTAGTAACAGCCTCTAGCAATGCATCGGCGAGTTCACCGGTAGCGCTGGCCCAGCTGCTTCCGTCGCCGGCAGCACCTTTTTTAACGTAAACAACGCCATCAGCATTGGGAGTAATAGCATATATAGGTAAAACGCGACTGACAGGCACTTTATGTAGTATTGCTGGATCATAGTTGTTTTTAATAGAGTCTTTTAATCCAAATCGATCATAGGCAACATCATTATTCCAACCCATATCATAATTGTATGCGGAGATTGGAATAGTAATCAAAGTATCGTTGGATAAACCTGAATTATTAGTTTTCCAAGCCGGTATAAAAGTATTTGTATTTGAATCCGGAGCTGTTATTTTAGCCTGAATCTGAACAATGACAAATAAAAAAAGTAATAAGGAGTAAAGTTTTCTCATAAAAACTACGTTTTGAAGCACAATAAAGTGTATTTAGTGCTGCAAAAGTATAGTTGAAAATTTAACAATTTGGCTTTATAAATACGAAGCAAATTGAAGAAGTAAAATTAAATTGTTAAAATTATTATTTGTAATAATTTGATTTTCAATGTTTTGATAGTGTATGCGAAAAATAAAGAATAAAAAACAGGAATGCAATTATTTGACAATTGTCAAACATTATTTTTCAGATGTGTTACGAATTTGGCTACGAACCCGACTCAGGGTTTCGAGATTAATACCTAAAAAGGAAGCAATATACTTTAAAGGAATGCGTGTTGAAAGATGTTTATACGTTTTTAGAAAATATTCGTATTTTGTTTCGGCTTTACTTAATCTTCCCATTAAAGCTCTAATTTCGGCATCAGAATAGTATTTTTCGTAAAAACGTCGAGCCGTTATATTAAATTCGGGTTCAATATCGTACAAATGCTGTAAGTCTGAGTGCTTCATACCCAGAAGGGACGAATTTTCAATGGCTTCCATATTTTCGTAACTTGGAATTTGTAATATGAAACTATGAATTGAGGCTACCAACTCATTTTCTACTGTAATCCAGGTTGTAATTTCTCTATTAGAATCTTGTACATAACCCCGAATAGCCCCTTTATTCACAAAATAAATCATATCGCAAATCTCTCCCGCCTTATGCAATTTTCGGCCTTTTCTTAGCTCAAGTGGATAGGTGTTTTCGATAAGAAATTTTTGAGAACCCGCACTAATAGGATAAACACTGTTGAACACGTATAAAAGTGTAGCAGCTTCCTCGGGAGTGCTATGGCGTACGTAATGATTCAATTGATTCATAATTGGCTTAAAAACGTTATCGGTTCGTATGGGTTTCTTATTAGGCAAATGTATAATTCTAGTTAAGAAAAGCAACCCAAATGTTAAAAAAAACTTTTAGTTAAATTAGTTGAAATTGCTATCGTAATAAAAGCTGCGGATAATCTTCTTTTAACTAAAAAGCTTAAAAATTCATAAACAAGAAACATCCAGCAATCCACAAAAAAAGGAGTTAAAATATTTTTATTAATACTTTAACTCGTTTATTGTTATTACGAAAAACTAAATTGAACTGCTTTAAAAGTCTTGCCTTCCAATAATGATAATAATCTCTATCCGTTTATCTCCATTGATTTGGTACTAGATAGAAAAAAAACTAAATAAACAGCCGTTTAATGTATTTTAAATCAATGTTTTTCACTCTTGTAGATACAGTATTGATCAATTTTTAAAAACCACTTTGCCACGATTTTGCTAAAAAACTGAAAAAGGTCTAAATCGAAATAATAAGCACCTTGCCTGCCTTAAGTTTTTGTGGCAAAAAAGACAGCATTCTACGAGGAGAAAGTCCTTGCCTGTGAATCAGTCGCACATTCTGGATTTTTCATACACTTTATGCTCATTATTAGATGCTTGAGATTATAGAATTGGAATTATTCTTTTTAAAAAATTATTTTTTAAAGTATAATTTAGCATTTTAAAATGTATATTATTTAGTCAATTGATATCCAATTACTGTTTTATTTAAAGTGGGTACTATCAATAAGTTTTCATTTGCAATATATTCAATGTCGGCAGTAATGATTTTTTCTTTGCTTAAATCCATAATTAGTTTTTTATTCCCTTCTGAATCGATATGAAAAAGCTGTCCTTGCCAGGCTCCGGAAACTATATATCCGTTTTCGCCGTCACTAACAATACCATCTAAATTAGCAATGCCATTAAAAATTTCATGAGACTTTTTAGTCCGTTTGTTTATAGCAAAAGCGGTTTGGTTTTTCATATTCAGCACTAAAACATCATCTTTTGTACACCATAATCCGTTTGGCTTAGAAAGAATATCAGAGTTAAGCCATACTTTTATTTTCCCATTTGATATTTTATAAATCTTATTATCAAAACAATCAGAAATGTAAATATCTCCGTTGGTATCGGATGCTATGTCATTCAAGAATTTGGCAGAATCAACTTTGTATATTTTTTCTATTTTAGCGGTATTGGTATTTATCTGAATCACTCTGTTAATGTCTGCAACGTACAATTTGTTTTTATATAAGCCCATGCCTTGTGGGTTATCTAATCCATCGACCCATTTCAGTAGCTCTATTTCTCCATTTGTTTTAATTCTCGAAATAAATCCATTTCCATCTTTAGCAAGGTATTCACCATTGATATTTGAAATGTAGATAATCTTTTTCGGAGGATCATAAAGTGCCGATTCTGGTTTAAGAAACAAGGAATCCGACTCCCACACTTTTGTGATTTTTTGACTAAAAACGATGACAGGAATTAATCCAACAAATATCAAGAGACTATTTTTTTTCATTATTCGATATTTAAATGGTAGCACTATATTCTGTGGTTACCTTTTGTTATGGAAATTGTTGAAATTTTATTTTGAAAACTAAGGTTGAATCTTCTATTTAGATATTTTAGAATAATCTGTCAATCCCAATTTATTTCCGAACGGGTCTTTGAACTCAACAGAAAGTCCGGTCGTAATCTCGAACGGCTCACTTAAAAACTCAATTCCTTTTTGTTTTAGGTCTTCGTAAGCATCTTTAACATTGTCAACGGTGAACCAAATTGCTGGTTTCGCATTTTGGATAGTGGTGACAATAATTGCAGGTTCATTACTGCCAACTTTAAAAGCAGTCATACCTTTATCAGCAAAGTCAAACTTGATACCAAGCCCAAGCTTGTTTTTATAGAACTCCTTTGCCACGTCAAGATTGTCGACAGGCAGAAAGAAATTATCGTAGTCGTTAATGATGCTCATAATTTTTTGATTTTATTTGTGAAAGGGTATGCCCAGTTTTGTAAATTCTTCCTGTCCCTTTGCGATGATGGAAAAAGTGTTTGTTGGCTTTGATTATCCTTGCAATCTAACTTGTATCGACGAAATGGTCTAAAAGAAGCATTCCAGATTTCTCACCAATATAGTTCGAAACAGGTTTTAACCGGTTTTATTTTTACTAATTTACTGATTTGCTTTGTATTTTTAATTCAAGTTAGCCTTATCATTTTCCGATCTGAATTATTTTAGAAACGATATTACTTTTTGTTTCATTTTTTTCATCTGGCTGAGAACCCCCAACAGCAAGTTTAACTTTCCCGTCATATTGTTTCAAATTTCCTTCGGCAGTAACATACGACAGGTCCTTAGAAGAAAGATTAAAGGTGATTGTTTTGCTTTCGCCTGATTTTAGGTTAAGCCTTTCAAATCCTTTTAACGTTTTTATTGGTGCTTTTACAGCTGAATTTTGGTTTATTACGTATAATTGGGCGACTTCTTCACCTTCAGTTTTACCGGTATTGGTGATTCTTACAGAGACTGAAATATTTTCATTTCTTTTTATTTTCGAAGAAATATTCAATTGATCATATTTGAATGAAGTGTAGCTCAGACCATACCCGAAACCGTAAAGAGGACTTCCCTTGAAATAACGATACGTTTTGTTATCCATGTTGTAATCAACAAAAGCCGGTAAGTCTGAATCGCTACTGTAAAAAGTGACAGGCAACCTTCCGGCAGGATTATAATCTCCAAAAAGAATATCAGCAACTGCAGTTCCTGCTGCCTGACCTCCGTACCATGCATTAAGTACGGCAGGAATATTTTCTGCTTCCCATGGAACGGCAATTGCACTGCCGGTCATCATAACAAAAACAACTGTTTTTCCTGATGTTTTTAGCGCTTTCATCAATTGGGTTTGTACTTCCGGGAGCAGGATAGAGGTGCGGTCGCCTCCCGAGAATCCGGGAAAGTTCACAGGCATTTCTTCTCCTTCAAGCTGCGGAGATATTCCGCCCACAAAAATAAAGGCGTCTGCATCTTTATTACGATCTACTAAGGTTATAAAATTAGTTTTTTCAAAATTTCCGGCATTTAACGCTACGTTTGCTTTTCCTTCTCCCTGCCAGTATTCTAAAACTAAATGATAAACCGTATCCTTTTTGGTCATTAATTTAAATGTTTTTTCTCCCCATCTGTTTTTTTTCCATGCGTTTATTACTTCTTTCCCATCGATTAAAAAACGATATCCATCATCAGCATTGACTTCAAAAGTAACGGAACCATCATGTTCGGCCTTAAAATCAGTGGTATAACGGGCAGAAAAATGGTTTGCTTTAATAGTATTAAAGACAGTTTCGCCTTCCTGCCAAAAGTTATTTATTTCTGATTCTGTTCTTAACGCGGCCGGATTTCCAGACAAATCAACATTGTCATAATATTGTGCTTTAAAACCTTGCTTTCCTTCGTAAGAATATTGATTTTTAAGATCTTTATATACTAATAAAGTGTCATTAGTAAAATTAATGGCTTTTTCATAAATGACTTCTGTGTTTTTACCCAGTTTTTCTTTAATCCCTTGTAAAACAGTTGTCAATTTACTTGGAGTTCCGTTATAATTCCCTAAAATAGAAATTGAATTATCTGCATTAGGCCCCAGAACCACAATCTTTTTTAACTTTTTACTCAATGGCAGGATGTTTTTTTCATTTTTCAGCAGGACTATTGATTGTCTGGCCATTTTTAAGGCGTGATTGCTATGTTCAGTGCTTTCGAGAACAGAATCCGGAGTTTGGGCATATTGTACCATTGAAGCAGGATCAAACATTCCAAGTCTGAAACGGATCATAAAAAGGCGTTTTACAGAAATATCAATTTGGTCTTCACTTATTTTTCCGTTTTTTACAGCCTGAACCAGAGCTTTATAAGCATCTGTGCCACAGTCAATATCTGTACCATGAAAAACAGCATCGGCTGAAGCTGATTCTGCATCGGGATGCGTTTTATGATTCTTAAAAAAGTCGTCAATTGCCCAGCAGTCTGAGGTTACATAGCCATCAAACTTCCATTGGTTACGAAGAATATCCGTCATAAGGATGTCACTGGCACAACAAGGCTGTGTTCTAAAAGCATTGTAAGCGCACATAACTCCGGCCACTTTTGACTCGGTCACTAATTTTTGAAATGCAGGAAGATAGGTATCCCACAGTTCATAAGGAGTTACATCAACATCAAAGGTATGACGCAAAGATTCGGGTCCGCTATGTACGGCATAGTGTTTTGCACAAGCAGCAGCTTTTAAATATTTGGGATCATCTCCCTGAAGCCCCTTCACAAATGAATCACCTAACATACTTGTCAGATAAGGATCCTCACCGTATGTTTCCTGTCCGCGTCCCCAACGTGGGTCACGAAAAATATTAATGTTGGGTGTCCAGTATGTTAATCCCAGATAACGCTCGTTTGTCCGGTTTAGCTTAACGGCCTTGTTGTAAATTGCTCTTCCTTCCAGTGCTGAATAATCAGCCATTTTGTAAAGAGAATTTCTATCAAATGTTGCCGCCATCGCAATTGCCTGAGGATAAACAGTGGTTTTAAAAGGAGTCCGTGCTACACCATGTAATGTTTCATTCCACCAGTCATAAGCTGGTATTCCAAGCCTCGAAATTGCAGGGGAAGAATTCAGCATCTGAGAAACCTTTTCTTCCAGTGTTAAATGTTTTACAAGATCATTTACCCGTTCTTCAAAAGTTAATTTAGGGTTCTGAAATAAAAAATTTGCTGTTTTTTCTTGTCCATAACAATAAGAAGTTATGATCAGCGCGATTATGTAAGTAATTTTTTTGGGTACCATTTGCTTTTTCTTTAGTGATTATTAAAGTACTGAATTTGATTTATTTCTATAATTTAAAAACAACCGATTGTGTAAAGAAATACTATTTTTCTGAAAGTAAAAAATAATGTTTCAAAAATAATTAAAGAAGATTTCGGTGTATCAAAATATTTATGGTGCAAGTGATGCAATAGGCTTAATTTTTAAAGAATCTTCTATTATATCACTAAAATAATTACATTTACTAATTATAGTATTTTAATTTATGGAAGAGCACAAGCATGTAACGATTTATGATATTGCCAAGAAACTGAATCTTGCTACATCAACAATTTCAAGAGCTTTAAAAGATCACCATAGTCTAAGTGATAAGACAATAAAAAAAGTAAAGCAGACTGCCAGAGAAATGGGGTTTGTTCCTAATACTTTAGCGGCTGGTTTGCGTGGTAATAAGTCTAAAACTATCGGTATTTTAATCCCAACAGTTACACAGCCTTTTTTATCCTCTCTAATCAGCGGTATCGAGATTGCAGCCCGTAAATCAGAATATTCGGTTATTATTATGCAGTCGCATGACTCTTATGAGGTCGAAGTAGATCTGGCTAAATCCTTATATAGTAACCGTGTAAGCGGGGTTATCTGTTCTCTGGCAATGGAGACAAAAGATACTTCCCATTTTAAGCAGTTTTCCAATAATAATATTCCGCTTGTATTTGTTGACAGGGTTCCCAGGGATTATGACACTTTTCGGGTTGTAATTAATAATCACCTGGCCGGTTACAAGGCAACTAAACATTTAATAGAACAAGGATGCAAGAGAATAGCCCACTTAACTGCCGGGTCAGAATTTGGCACTCTTTATAATGAAAGAAAAAGAGGTTATATTGATGCCTTACTAGAGCATGATTTGCCTATTGATGAGAATCTAATCATCAGCTTAAAACAAATGACCTATGAAGAAGGGGTAAAGGCCTGTAATCATTTATTTGATCTGAAAGAAGCGCCGGATGGCCTGTTTGCTCCTGGAGATATTCTGGCGGTAAGTGCTGTTCAGACGGCTAAAAAAAGAGGTATTAAAGTACCCGAAGAGTTTGCAGTTATAGGATTTAACAATGACCCAATCTCAGAAATAATTGAACCTAACATTTCGACTATAACCCATCCTGCGGAGAAAATGGGTAAGGCTGCTGCCGAGTTAATTATTAAAAATCTAAAATCTGTCAAAGATGAGGACGAGGATGCAAAAGAAATTACTTTTTTGAATACGCAAGTATTAATTCGTGAGTCCTCAAGGAAAATTTAAGCAGCATTTTTATATCTAAAAAAAACCTGTTAATATAATTTATATTAGCAGGTTTTTTTTTGCCAAATATCCCAATGATCTAAATATTGAAGGATGATTTAATATGCCAAAGCAGTAAGTAAAATATTTTTTTATTTTTTTATTGTATAATTTTTGTATTTTAGCACAACCGATTGCGATTCTTGTAATATTTTTAATAACATATTTTTTTAGTATTTTTTCTACTGATAGGTTTGTTTTAAATAGGAATAAGTGATTTATGTTTAAAATTGAATGCAAAAAAAGATAAAATTAAATGACCAGCCTAAAAAAGACTTTTTTAAGATTAGTAGCACTATTTTTTATGATTTCCTGGACTGCATCAGCACAAAAGGATTATAAATTATGGCTTCAATACGATACGATACAAAACGCTTCAATTGCTTTAGAATACAAAAACAATCTTCAGGGAATTGTTTCTTTGGGACGTTCTCAAACTTCGACTATTTCTATAACTGAATTAGAAAAGGGAATATCGGGTATGCTCGGATATAAACCGGAAATTCGATCAGCAATCAGTGGAGCAAATAATTTAATTGTGGGTTCTCAAACTGCCTTAGATGCTGATTTGAAAAAAGTGCTTGCATCTGATTTCGATAAAATAAACAACGAAGGTTTTATCATTAAATCCATTTCATTAAAAAATAAAAAACAGATTGTCATTACTGGTAAAAATGATGTAGCTGTTTTATATGGTGTTTATAGTTTTTTAAGATTAATACAAACGAATAAATCGGTCACAAGTTTAAAAATTGTTGACTCGCCAAAAACGAATATCAGAATCTTAAACCATTGGGATAATTTAGACAGAACAGTAGAACGCGGTTACGCCGGATTCTCCTTGTGGAATTGGCAAAAACTACCTGATTTTATCGATCAGCGATATATTGATTACGCCCGTGCAAATGCTTCAATAGGAATAAACGGAACGGTTTTGACGAATGTAAATGCAAATGCTTTGATCCTAACGCCACAATATTTAGAAAAAGTGGAAGCGTTGGCGAATGTATTTCGGCCTTACGGAATAAAAGTATATTTAACCGCAAGATTTTCAGCACCAATAGAAATTGGAGGTTTAAAAACAGCCGATCCAAAAGATGTGGCAGTTGCCAATTGGTGGAAAGATAAAGCAAAAGAAATCTATAAAAGAATTCCTGATTTTGGAGGATTTTTGGTAAAAGCCAATTCAGAAGGTCAGCCCGGACCTCAGAATTATGGCCGGGATCATGTCGACGGTGCCAATATGCTGGCCGATGCCGTAGCGCCTTTTGGTGGCGTAATTATGTGGAGGGCATTTGTATATTCTGAGCATGATGCTAATGATCGTGCAAAACAGGCTTATGCTGAATTTCAGCCTTATGACGGAAAATTTAAAGACAACGTAATTGTTCAGGTAAAAAACGGAGCGATAGATTTTCAGCCCAGAGAACCTTTTCATCCATTATTTGGAACAATGAAAAAAACGCCAATAATGATGGAGTTTCAGATTACGCAGGAATATTTGGGTTTTAGCACGCATTTGGTTTATTTACCAAAATTGTTTCAGGAAGTTTTAGCATCAGATACGTATCAAAAGGGTAAAGGGTCTACGGTTGCCAAAGTAATTGACGGATCTTTAAGTCCGCACAAACTTACCGGAATTGCCGGGGTTTCGAACATAGGTAATGATCTCAACTGGACCGGACATCCTTTTGCGCAGGCCAATTGGTACGGCTTTGGGAGATTGGCCTGGGATCCCTATTTAGATTCAGAAGTTATTGCTGACGAATGGTTACAAGCTACATTTTCAAACGATGAAAATTTTATAAAACCGGTTAAACAAATGATGCTGCAATCACGTGAAGCGGTGGTTAATTATATGACACCGCTTGGTTTGCATCATATTATGGACACCGGACATCACTATGGCCCGGGCCCGTGGGTTTCTAATTTATCAAGACCGGAATGGAATCCCACTTATTATCACAAAGCAGATAAAAACGGAATTGGTTTCGACCGATCAAAAACCGGAACAAATGCCACGGCACAATATGCACCAGAAGTAGAAAAAGTTTTTGACAATCCCCAAACTTGTCCTGAACAGGATTTATTATGGTTTCATCATGTTTCGTGGGATTATAAACTCAAAAACGGTCAGACACTCTGGAATGGTATGGCTCTAAAATATCAGGAAGGTGTCAGTCAGGTTCAGGAAATGCAAAATATCTGGAATAAAACTGAAAGATATGTTGATGGCGAACGATTTAAAGAAGTGCAAATGCTATTAGAAATTCAGTATAAAGAAGCAAAATGGTGGCGTGATGCCTGTTTGCTGTATTTTCAGCAATATTCAGGTAAAGAATTGCCTGTAGGAGTGGAGAAGCCAACACAAACATTAGAGTATTTCAAATCATTAAAATTTCCGTTTGCCCCTGGAAATTAATTATATAATAAGAAAATAAAATGAGTACAAAAACAGCCATTGTAACCGGAGGAAATTCGGGTTTGGGTTTTGCAACCGCAAAGAAATTATGTGATAACGGAATCAAGACGTATATCATTGGAAGATCAAAAGAAAAAACAGAAGAAGCCTGTAGGGAAATTGGAGAAAATGCTATTCCGGTTCTATATGATCTAAATGATATCGCCGGAATTCCTGCTATGATTGAAACCATAACTAAAAATAATCAGATTGATATTTTGGTGAATAATGCCGGAATCAATCTAAAAAAAGAATTTCTGGATGTAACTGATGAAGATTTTCTATCGATCATTCATACCAATCTTTTGAGTGTTTTTGCAGTAAGCAGAGAAGTTGTAAAAAACATGAAAGTAAATGGAGGAGGAAGTATCGTAAACATTAGTTCAATGGCATCACAATATGGGATTCCGAAAGTCATTGCATATTCGGCAAGCAAAGGAGCAATAGAATCTATGACAAGGGCGATGGCAGTAGAATTAGCACCGTTTGGTGTTCGTGTAAATTGTATTGCACCTGGTTTTATCAAAACAAAAATGTCTTCTACAGCGCTTGATAATGATCCGGAACGAAAAAATAAAGTACTTTCCAGAACGCCAATGGGATTTTTGGGAGAACCCTCTGATATTGCAGATGCCGTTTATTATTTCGCTTTAAACGAATCAAAATATACAACCGGAACTATTTTGCCTGTCGATGGCGGAAACAGTATTGGTTTCTAATTTTAAATCATCGATCATGATAAAAATGCAGCAAGCAATGCGATGGTTTGGTCCTCAGGACAGCGTTACTTTAATGGATATTAAACAGGCAGGAGCAACCGGAATTGTAACGGCTTTGCATCAAATTCCGGTTGGAGAAATCTGGACTGTTTCAGCGATCAAAGAAAGGCAACAGGTAATAAAACAAGCCGGATTAGAGTGGACAGTCGTAGAAAGTCTTCCGGTCCATGAAGAAATAAAAAGAGCCACCGGAAAGTATTTGCAATACATAGAGAATTATAAAATGAGTATAAAGAATCTTTCAGATTGCGGTATTAAAGTGATTACATATAATTTTATGCCCATTTTAGACTGGGTTCGAACGAATCATAATTTTATTAATGAAGACGGAAGTAAAGCTCTTTTATACGATCAGGTTGCTTTTACCTATTTTGATGTTTATCTTTTAAAAAGACCAAATGCTGAAAATGATTATTCAGAAAGAGAGAAAGAAAATGCGCTGAAATTTGGCAACCAACTTTCGGAAGAAGAGAAAGCATTACTTTTTAAAAATGTATTATTGGGATTACCGGGAAGTAAGATCAATTTTACGGCAGAACAAATTCTGTCATTATTACAGGATTATGCTGATATAGATAATGCGAAACTAAGAGAAAACCTCATTTATTTTTTAACACAAATAGCTCCAATTGCTTCAGAATATGGTGCGAAATTGGCGATCCATCCTGATGATCCGCCATTTTCGGTTTTGGGCTTGCCAAGGATAGTTTCTACCGAAGATGATCTAAAAGCTATTTTTGAAGCAGTTCCATTCAATTTAAATGGTTTGTGTTATTGTACGGGTTCTTTAGGAGCGAATCCGGATAATAATCTGGAGAAAATTATAGCGGATTATGGAGACCGAATTCACTTTTTGCATCTTAGAAATACCTTCCGCGAAAGCAAAACTATTTTCAGGGAGTCAGAACATTTAAAAGGCGATACTAAGATGGAAGTTATTGTAGAAAAGCTTCTGTTGTTAATGAACAAAACAAAAGTAAGTTTACCCATGCGTCCGGATCATGGTTTCCTGCATTCGGTTGATGAAACCAAAGAAACTTATCCTGGATATTCTCTTGTGGGAAGATTAAAAGGTCTTGCTGAATTACGAGGTTTAGAAATGGGAATTGCTTATAAATTAACCCAATTGTCAGCCGAATAGAAAAAAATCTAACTATTAACCTAAAACCATAAAAATGAAATTTACTAATTATTATTTACTGCTGCTGTCTCTGATACTATTAAGCAGTTGTAATGCGAAAAAACAAGAAGTAAAAACAGCCTCTTTGAAAGATAGCTATAAAGATGATTTTTATATCGGGACAGCTTTGAGTGCAGATCAAATCGAGGAAAAAGATGCTAAAGTAGATTCGTTAGTCAAAAAAGAATTTAATGCTATAACAGCAGAAAACATTATGAAGTCGATGTTTGTACATCCTGCTCCAAATAAATATGACTTTAACCTGGCAGATAAATTTGTAGCCTATGGCGAAAAAAACAAGATGTTTATTCATGGTCACACTCTGATCTGGCACAGTCAATTGGCTCCGTGGATGGAAAAAATTAAAGACAGTACAGAGATGAAAGCTTTCATGAAAGAGCATATCACTACAATTGTTACTAAATATAAAGGAAGAATTAATTCCTGGGATGTTGTTAACGAAGCTTTAAACGAAGATGGTACTTTGAGAAAGTCTGTTTTTTTGAATACACTTGGAGAGAGATATCTTGTTGATGCTTTTAAACTAGCTGCTGCTGCAGATCCCAAAGTCGATTTGTATTATAATGATTATAATATCGAAGAACCGGCCAAAAGAGAGGGAGCTATTAAGTTGATAAAAAAAATAAAAGCAGCAGGCGGAAAAATTGACGGCGTTGGTATTCAGGGACATTGGCGACTTGCAAGCCCTTCTTTAGATGAAATCGAAAAAAGTATTCTGGCCTATTCTGAGCTTGGTATTAAAGTGGCGATTACTGAACTTGATATTACAGTGCTTCCAAATCCATGGGATTTAAAAGGAGCAGATGTGAATCAGAATTTTGAAGGAAGTGCAAAAATGAATCCTTATCCGGAAAAACTTCCAGATTCTATTCAGGTTAAACTTGCGGATCGTTATGCTTCAATCTTCAAGCTATTCTTAAAGCATAAAGATAAAATCAGCCGTGTGACATTTTGGGGAGTTCACGACGGACAATCCTGGTTGAATGACTGGCCTATAAAAGGACGTACAAATTATCCATTATTGTTCGATACCAGACTGCAGCCTAAAAAAGCATACAATAGTGTTCTGCAATTAAAAGAAATAAAAGAATAATTTTCGAGGTCAAAACGAGCTGTTTTTTACGAATTGTTTTACAATCGGTTGTTTTTAAAATTATTCTAATAATAAAGCAGAGTATATTTGCATAATATGTTTTTTTAGCTAATTTTACACAACCGATTGTTTGAAATGAAAAGGCTTATTTTAAAACATTAGATCAAATAAAAGGAACCGGCAAAATGATAAAATAAATTCTTATTATTATAAAATCAAAAGTTGTTTTTGATTTTAAATTAACCAAAATAACCACAAACCAATAATGAATTACATTTCTCAAAAATTATCCATTAAAGAAAAAATCGGATACAGCTTAGGCGATCTGGCAGCAAATTTAGTTTTCCAGACCCTAATGACCTATCTGGCTTATTTTTATACGGATATCTACGGATTATCGCCAACCGATTCTTCCATAATAATGCTCGTGGTGGGATTAATTGCAGCCTTTATTTTTAACCCTATTATTGGTGTTTTGGCAGACAGGACGAGTACCAAATGGGGAAAGTTCAGGCCCTGGATTTTAATTACTGCAATACCCTTAGGTTTTATTGCGCTATTAGCTTTTACGACTCCTGATTTTTCTTATCACGGAAAAGTAATATATGCCATCGTCACTTATACTTTATTATTGCTTTTTTATGCCGGTAACAATTTGCCTTATTCCGCTTTAAGCGGAGTCATTACAGGTGATATGCGTGAACGAAATAGTATGTCGTCGTATCGTTTTGTGGCGGTTATGTTTGCACAGTTTTTTGTTCAGGTTTTCATGCTGGGTATCATTAAAAGTGCCGGAAACGGAGATAAAGCGGTGGGGATCGAAAAAGTGATGACCGTACTGGCTATAATAGGAACAATCATGTTGTTAATCACATTTTTAACAACTAAAGAACGTATTATTCCAAAGCCAGAACAAAAGTCAAGTATTAAGGAAGATTTAAACGATTTAAAGAAAAATACGCCATGGCTGATCATGCTTGCTCTTACGACTTTGGTTTTTATAACCCTGGCAATGAAAGGCGGTTCGTATGTGTATTATTTTGAAAACTATGTCAATAAAGAACAGTTGGCTCTTTTTATTCAGCCCATTTTAGAAGTCTTGTCTAATATTGGATTAAATTATTTTGGAAGCGATCCCGTGTCAGCTGGATTTGGATTGTTTAATGCCGGTGGTATTATCTTTATGATTGTCGGAATTACATTGTCTAAAAACCTTGCTGATAAATACGGAAAGCGAAATGTATTCAGATTGTTTTTATTTATTTCGACCCTGTTTGTACTTGCATTTTATTTCTTTCCACCTCAATCCATCAGTTTGATGTTTTTCTCCCAAATCCTGCACGGATTTTTCTACGGAATCACAATTCCAATTCTGTGGGCAATGATTGCAGATGTTGCGGATTACTCAGAATGGCTAAATAATCGTCGTGCCACAGCAATCATATTTTCGGCCATGATGGTGGGTTTAAAAGCGGGTTTGAGTATAGGAGGAGCCTTGACGACTTTGTTTTTAGGATATTTTCATTATGTACCAAACTCCGCAACACAAACAGATATCGCGATAAATGGAATAAAATTATTGGTGAGTATTTTTCCTGCTATTCCATTTTTGGTTGGGGTTGTCTTGTTATTTTTCTATAAAATCAATAAGAAAATGGAAGTAGAAATAGAAACCGATTTAAAAGAAAGAAGAACTTAATTATTTAAAATAAACCTAAAAACAACTATGCCTGAAGATAGTATTGAACAAATTAATTTTGAAGAAATTAATAAATTAGCCATTTCGAAACCTTTAGTATCACATATTTATACGGCTGATCCATCAGCGCATGTATTCAACGGTAATATTTATATTTATCCTTCGCATGATATTGATGCCGGGATTCCATTTAATGATAATGGCGATCATTTTGGTATGGAAGATTATCATGTATTCTCGATGAAAGATATTCAATCAGAAGTGGTAGATAATGGTGTTGCTTTGCATGTAGATGAAGTTGCCTGGGCAGAAAAACAAATGTGGGCACCAGACGCGGCTTGCAAAAATGGAAAGTATTATTTGTATTTCCCGGCGAAACGTGCCAACGGGATTTTCCAGATTGGTGTTGCTGTAAGCGATTCTCCGGTTGGGCCTTTTTTACCGGAACCCGATGCCATAAAAGGAAGTTACAGTATTGATCCGGCTGTTTTCGAGGATGAAGATGGAAAGCATTATATCTATTTTGGCGGAATTTGGGGCGGACAGCTTCAAAAATACCGCGGAAATCAATACAATGAAGATTATGAGGAACCAACGGGTAATGAACCTGCTTTAGGTCCCATTGTTTCCTTATTGAGAGAGGATATGCTGGAGTTTGCCGAAGAACCAAAAGAAATCAAAATTCTGGATGAAAAAGGAGAGGTTTTGTTGGCAGGAGATAATGACCGTCGTTTTTTTGAAGCTTCCTGGGTGCACAAATACAATGATAAATATTACTTCTCGTATTCTACCGGAGACACTCATTTTATTTGCTATGCGACAGGCGATAATCCATACGGGCCATTTACCTATCAGGGACGAATCCTGAATCCTGTTGTAGGGTGGACTTCACATCATTCGATTTGTAAGGTGGATAATGATTGGTATCTATTTTACCACGATTCAAGTTTGTCAAAAGGAGTAACGCATTTAAGAAGTATGAAAATGACTAAAATTGATTATCTCGAAGATGGTACAATTGTAACTATAGATCCTTATGGTATAAGGAGAGTGATCGATTAAGATTTCAGTTTATTGTGAAGATAATAGTAATATGCTAAAATTTTTTTTTCTATGGAAAGGGGAGATGAAAAAGGAAAAAATAGTACCAGCCAATATAGCAGAAGCCCAATAGAAATTGATTGTGTAATCTTTAATTTTGAAGGTGAAAGTCTGAAAGTCTTGCTGGTCAAGCATAAAGACGGTCAGGGAAATTTAAACTTTGAACTCGCTAATGATTACATAAAAGAAGGGGAAACCATTTCGAGTACCGCACAAAATATTTTAAAAAAGTATATTGGTATTGATAATTTCTTTTTCGAACAATTGAAAGCTTTTGGTTATCCGTCTCCATCATCCTCTCAGGAAGACATTTCTATAGGATATTATGCGATGGTAAAAAAAGATATCGAAGAAGACGTAGAAAAGGATAGTTTTAACCCGAATGTTGCATGGATTGGTATTAACGAAATTGCTGGTTTAAGCGATAAACACAAAGTAATTTTAGATTATAGTTTGAAAGAATTGCGAAAGAATATTTGCAAAAGTGCCATTGGATTTAATTTATTACCGGAGAAATTTACTTTATTACAAGTCATACATCTTTATGAAGAAATCCTCGGAATAGAAATCAATAAATCTAATTTTCGAAGAAAGATACTGCAAATGGATTTAGTGCATGATTCAAATGAAAAAGAAGAAGCTGTTTCGCACAGGGCTGCTAAATTTTACAGGATCAATTTAAAACAGCAAGAAATGCTATCGCAAAGAGAACTTAATTTTAATTTTTAAAGAACTGATGAAGATGAACTTAGATTTAACGTTTAATTGATATTTTGAGCGATAAAGGGAATGCCGGGGATGTTTTTATAATTTTTTTAATAAGATAGAAAAGCTAACATTTTTATTATAAAAGGTGTTTTTTTATAAAAGATGTTTGCTTATATTAGCATACCAGAACAGAACAGTATGATAAGCGAAAATATAGAGAGATTTGTCTTTACCATAAATCACGAAAGTGACATTCCGAAATACCAGCAATTGGTCAATGGAATCAATAATGCCATTGCAGAAAATATTTTGCAGAAAGGAGATTTGCTGCCGTCAGTAAATAGTATTTGCAAAACGAATCAGTTGTCGAGAGATACGGTTTTTAAAGCATATTCTATTTTAAAAGACCAAAACAGCATTGATTCTGTGCCCAACAAAGGCTATTATGTATCGGGCGAAACCAGAAAAGTGCTTTTGGTATTGGATACTTTTAAGGCGTATAAAGAGGTTTTGTACCATTCGTTTGTGAACAATTTGGGAGATAATGTGATTACGGATGTACAGTTTCATCATTATAATATTGATGTTTTTAAAACGATCATAAATAATAGCGTTGGGAAGTATTATAAATATGTGGTGATGAATTTTGATCACAAAGAGGTGTCGCCCACTTTGTCTGTAATTGCAAATGAAAAGCTGTTGCTCATTGATTGGAATACTCATACGAAGAAGCAAAATAATTATGTTTTTCAGGATTTCGGGAAAGCTTTTTATAAGGCTTTGGAAGAGGCGGCCGATTTGTTTAGAAAGTATAAAAACATACAGTTTATTTATCCGGATTATACGAATCATCCGAAAGAAACACTGGATTTTTTTAAGAGGTTTTGTACCGATTTTAAATTTGAATATGAAGTTATTACAGATGCAAAGAAGTTCAATATCGAAAAAGGAATTGCATATATCAGTGTGAGCGATCGAATTCTGGGACACTTTCTGGAACAATGCAAAGAGAAAGATTTAGAGCCCGGAACAGATGTTGGTTTTTTGTCTTACAACGAAACACCAATGAAGAAATTTATATACAAAGGCATTTCAGTTATTTCGACTGATTTCAAGGAATTGGGAACAAAAGCGGCAGGATTTATCACGAACGATGAGGTAGTTCAGTGTTATGTGCCAACAAGTTTAATAATAAGAGAATCATTATAAGTTATGTATTATATAGGATATGATATTGGAAGTTCTTCGGTCAAGGTTGCTTTGGTCGAAGCCGAAACAGGAAAAAAAATAATCGTTTTGCACGAACCGCAAAACGAAATGGAAATCGTGGCATTGCATCCGGATTGGGCAGAACAGGATCCTGAAATCTGGTGGCAGCACATTTGTGTGGCAACCAAAAGAGCCATTCGCGAAGCTAATATCGAAGCTTCAAAAATTCAGGGAATCGGAATTTCATACCAAATGCACGGATTGGTGATTGTAGATAAAGACGGAAATGCACTTCGAAATTCTATTATTTGGTGTGACAGCCGTGCCGTTGAAATTGGCAATACCGCTTTCGCCGAAATAGGACAGGAAAAATGTATGGAGCATTTATTGAATTCTCCGGGAAATTTTACCGCATCAAAACTAAAATGGGTTAAGGAAAACGAACCTGAAATTTACAATCAGGTGTACAAATACATGCTGCCTGGAGATTATATCGCCTATAAATTGACGGGAGAAATCACCACCACAAAAAATGGTTTGTCTGAAGGTATGCTTTGGGATTATAAAGAGAACAAAGTAGCTGACTGGCTGTTGGATTATTACGGGATTGATTCCTCATTAACGCCTGATATTGTAGAAAATTTTACCAGTCAGGGTATATTAAACGAAAAAGGAGCAAAAGAAACAGGATTGCCAATAGGTATTCCGGTGGTGTACAGAGCGGGAGATCAGCCCAATAATGCCTTATCGTTAAACGTATTGAATCCGGGAGAAGTGGCTGCAACAGGCGGAACTTCGGGTGTTTTTTATGCAGTTGGAGAAATGTCTTCAGGAAAAAGTACAAGGGTAAACAATTTCGTGCACGTGAATTACGAATTAGAAACACCACGAATTGGTAAATTATTAAACATCAACGGAGCCGGAATTCAGTATCGATGGCTGCGAAATAATATGGGCGATGAAACCTATGAATCAATGAACCGAAAAGCATCGAAAATTGGAGTTGGTTCAGATGGAGTAGTGGTGATCCCGTTTGGAAATGGTGCTGAACGTATGTTTAATAATAAAAACATTGGAACGCACTTTTTGAACCTGAATTTAAATATTCATAATAATGCACATTTGTTCAGAGCTGCCCTGGAAGGGATTGCTTTTTCGTTTGTGTACGGAATGGAATGTTTAAAAGAGGATAATGCCACAATAAATGTGATTAGAGCGGGGAATGATAATTTATTTCGTTCAGAGATTTTCTCTAATACGGTTGCAACATTAATTGGGCATGAAATCGAAATTTACAATACAACAGGAGCCGTAGGAGCAGCAAGAGCTGTAGGTTTAAAAGATGGTGATTACAATAAATTTGGTTCAAGCATCACCACCAACGATCACGTTATGACTTTTTTACCTCTTAAAAATGCAGAACCCTACGAGAAGGCGTATCAAAAATGGAAACAAGAATTAGAATTTATATTAACACATAAAAAATAAAAAAATGATAGTTTTAGGCAATAAAGAATACTACAAAGGTATTGGTCAGATTAAATTTGAAGGAAAGGATTCTGATAATCCATTAGCATTTAAATATTACAATCCGGATCAGGTTGTAGCAGGAAAAACCATGCGCGAACACTTTAGATTCGCCATCGCATACTGGCATACCTTCTGCGGACAAGGAAGCGATCCTTTTGGTCCGGGAACACAAAAATTTGCATGGGATCAATCCTCAGACCCAATTCAGGCAGCGAAAGATAAAGCCGATGCCGCTTTTGAATTTATCAGCAAAATGGGCTTTGATTATTTCTGTTTTCACGATTATGATTTAATTGCTGAAGGGCCAACTTTTGCCGAATCAGAAAGACGTTTGGCAACGATTACAGAATATTTAAAAGAGAAAAAAGCAGCGTCAGGAATTAAATTGCTTTGGGGAACTTCAAATTGTTTCTCCAACCCAAGATTCATGAACGGAGCTGCCACAAATCCTGATTTTAATGTAGTAGCAAGAGCAGGAGGACAAGTAAAACTGGCTCTGGATGCGACAATTGCTTTAGACGGAGAAAACTATGTGTTCTGGGGCGGACGTGAAGGATATATGTCTTTGCTAAACACTGATATGGGAAGAGAATTAGACCATATGGCACAATTCCTGACGATGTCAAGAGATTACGCAAGATCACAAGGTTTTAAAGGAACTTTCTTTATTGAGCCAAAACCAATGGAACCCTCAAAACACCAATACGATTTTGACTCGGCAACAGCCATTGGGTTTTTAAAAGAGTACGGTTTAGATAAAGATTTCAAAATCAATATCGAAGTCAACCATGCAACATTGGCACAGCATACTTTTCAGCATGAATTAGAAGTAGCCGCAAAAGCCGGAATGTTAGGAAGTATCGATGCCAATAGAGGAGATTATCAAAATGGCTGGGATACAGACCAGTTCCCGAACAACATTCAGGAAACTACAGAAGCCATGTTGGTATTCCTGAAAGCAGGAGGATTACAAGGCGGAGGAGTGAACTTCGATGCTAAAATCAGAAGAAATTCAACAGATTTGGAGGATGTTTTCCTGGCGCATATTGGCGGAGCTGATACTTTTGCAAGAGCATTATTGACGGCTGATAAAATCATTACTTCTTCTCCTTACGAAAAACTGAGAAAAGAAAGATACAGCTCATTTGATTCCGGAAAAGGAAAAGATTTTGCTGACGGAAAATTAAACCTGAAGGATTTGTACGCGATCGCAAATGAAAATGGAGAATTAAATCTTCAAAGTGGAAAACAAGAATTGTTTGAAAATATTATTAATCAGTATATCTAGCACAAGAAGACCTAACAGGTTTTTAAAACCTGTTAGGTCTTGTTTTTTTAAAGAGTAAGCAAAAATCATCACTAAGAAATTATTATATTGATGTGATAGCTATAGAAAGTGAATCTCTTTAATCCTTTTTTAAAAGATATTATTTTTTCTTGAGATCAAAACTATGAGAATGTGTATTAAGATTGTGATTGAATTTTAAACGTATGAATTCTGGAATAGATTAGGGTTAGTTACTATTTTTTTAATTCAGAAATTTAAAACAAAGTCATTTTAATAAAATAAGGAATAGGTTATTTTTATTAATGTTTTTTGAAGAATAAAATCGAGATACACATTTTTGCTTACTACCCTACAGGAAATCTTTGTAAAAGTCTTAAGCTTTGACAAAGATAATTATGCATATTCTTAGTTTTCAACTACTAAACTTTACTACTAACCAATAAACTTAAATTAACCAATATGAAATTTTTTATTGATACCGCTAATTTAGAAGATATTAAAGAAGCTCAGGCCTTAGGCGTTCTGGATGGCGTTACGACGAATCCGTCCTTAATGGCTAAAGAAGGCATAACCGGAAAAGACAATATTTTAAAACATTACTTAGACATTTGTACTATTGTAGATGGCGATGTTTCAGCAGAAGTAATTTCGACAGATTTTGAAGGAATGATCAGAGAAGGTGAAGAATTGGCAGCTTTGCATCCGCAGATCGTGGTCAAATTACCTATGATTGCAGATGGTGTAAAAGCCTGTAAATATTTCTCTTCTAAAGGCATCAGAACCAATGTTACCTTAGTATTCTCGGCAGGGCAAGCTTTGTTAGCGGCAAAAGCCGGAGCAACGTATGTATCGCCTTTTCTGGGAAGACTGGATGATATTTCGACAGACGGCATGCATTTAATTGCTGAAATCAGAGAAATTTATGACAACTATGATTATCAGACCCAAATACTTTCAGCCTCCATCAGGCATACCATGCATATTGTAAACTGTGCAAAAGTAGGATCAGATGTAATGACAGGACCGCTTTCTGCGATTAAGGGATTGTTGAAACATCCTTTGACAGACATTGGTTTAAACCAATTTATCGAAGATGCCAAAAAGATGAAATTATAAATTTATAATAATGAGTACTGTATCGTTTTTTACAGTGAAATATTATAATAAAGAAGCCTTAAAAACCTCCTTTCAATACAATTTTGAAAGGAGGTTTTTTGTAATACAGGAACAACCGATTGCTTATTGGGTTTAATTTTATAATTATTTTTAAGAACGTCGCTTATTTGTTATGTTATTTTTTAAGCAACCAGTTGTATTTTTCTGCTTTTTAACAATACTTATATTTCAATAATGACCATTTTCTGCGCATAATAGGTTTTTTGTTTTTTTTATGATTTTTTTAATAAACAGTAACTAACGTCTTTAACTTTTTAAATTTTTGTTTAAAACAAGTCTATTGTATGTGAATAATTTATTTTTTTAGTACTAAAAATATAGAGAATGTTTTTTATGGCAATCTTTTTTTAGTAATTCGTAAATAAAAACATAAACAACCGATTGTGTATTAATTGTTTTTTTTATATTTGTTACTAATACACTTATTAACTAACCAAAAAAAAATTAACTATCTAAATCAATTTTTATGACTAACTTTTTTGTTACAAGTAAATTGAAGCATCAAAAATGCTTTTATTTTTTGATCTTAATGTTTGCGCTGTCGCTCCATTCGGGTGCACAGACAAAAGTTACCGGAACCGTATCAGATGCCAATGGTCCAATTCCTGGTGCTAATGTAAATTTGAAAGGAACAAAAACTGGGGTAAGTACCGGTTTTGACGGTACTTATTCTATCGATGCGCCTTCTAATGGTATTCTTGTTTTTAGTTTTATAGGTTTAAAAAACAAAGAAATAGCCTTAAACGGACAAACTCAGGTGAGTGTAAAACTAGAAGAAGATGCGGGTATTCTAAAAGAAGTAGTTGTTATTGGATATGGAACGCAAAGAAAAGAGGCCGTAACAGGATCTGTAGCATCTATTGGAGGAAGCGAATTGAATGAAGTACCGGCTGCCAACGTAACTCAGGCACTGCAAGGAAGACTTGCGGGTGTAGATTTAACGCAGACTTCGACAAAACCGGGAGCTGCTATGCAAATTCGTATACGTGGTACCAGATCTTTAACCGGAAGTAATGACCCATTAATCGTTTTAGACGGAGTTCCGTTTGCAGGTTCTATCGGAGATATAAATCCTGTAGATATCAAATCTGTAGACGTTTTAAAAGATGCATCGGCAACAGCAATTTATGGTTCGCGTGGTGCAAACGGGGTAATATTAATTACAAGTAATAAAGGACGTAAAAATCAAAAAGCGACATTTACTTATAACGGGTTCAGTGGTATCAAACAGGTTTTTGGTAAATACGATATGATGGATGGTGCCAAATTTGCGGCACTTCGCGATTATTCCACTTTATATACAGATGGTATTGATGAATCAAGAGATACCAATACAGACTGGCAGAAGTCGCTTTACGGCGCTGGTGAAATGGTTAGTCATGACTTAAGTGTTTCCGGGGGTACGGAGCGTGGAGCATATAATGCAGGTTTGGGTTATTATAAAGAAGAATCTGTTTTGCCTGGCCAGAAATACGAGCGTTACAGTATTAGAGCAGGTTTAGATCAGCAGTTAGGTGGAGCTTTTCGTATGGGATTTAATACCAATAGTAACTATGCTGTTACTAACGGAGATAACATAGGTACAGGAACAGTTTTAGGTACTTCTCCGTTAGCCAATCCTTACAATCCTGATGGATCCCTGAAAAGAACCGTTAGAATGGGAGCAGATGAAAACTGGGTGTATACCAGAGAATCCATTAATAATTTAGGAGAATCGTATGTAAACCAAACCAGAGCTTTTAGTTCATATAATAATATTTTTGCCGAGGTAAAAATACCGGGAGTCGAAGGCTTGAAATATCGTATGAATACCGGTTTAAATTTACGTTTGTCTAACAGCGGTTATTATGAAGGACAAGGAGTATTTGATGTAAATTCTACTACTATTTCTAATGCCTCTATCAGCAATACATTATCGACACAATGGCTTATCGAAAATCTGATCACATACGATAAAACTTTTGCTGAAAAACATACTGTAAATTTTGTTGGATTATATTCGAATGAGCAGTTTACAGGAAATACTTCTCAAGTGTCAAGAAACGGAATTACTTCGGATGCATTTCAGTTTTATAACTTAGGCCAGAGTGAAGAAGAAGCAGTAATAAACCCTGCCAATCAGGATTACACGCAATGGGGATTAAGTTCTTATATGGCCAGAGCGATGTATTCATACGACAATAAATATTTTATTTCCGGAACAATACGTTCAGATGGTTCATCAAGATTAGCCAAAGGGAACAAATGGGTAACATATCCCGCTGTTTCTGCAGGATGGACAATTTCAAATGAATCTTTTATGAAAAAAGTTTCATGGGTTAATTTAGTGAAGTTACGCGCAGGATACGGAGAAACATCCAATCAGGCCGTAGATCCATACCAAACTTTGGGAGCTTTAAGTACAAGGCCATATAATTTTGGAACAACAAATTCCACCGGTGTATATGTTACAACATTGCCTAATCCGGATTTAGGATGGGAATATTCAACCACATGGAATTACGGATTGGATTTTGCATTTTTGAACAATCGTTTGTCAGGAACAATCGAATATTATAAAACAAATACAAAAGATTTGCTGCAAAGAGTAAATCTTCCGGCAACAGCAGGAGTTAGCAGTTATGTTGGCAATGTTGGTGAAACTGAAAACAAAGGTTATGAAATAGCTTTAAACGGAGTTATCCTTGATAATCCAAAAGGGTTGAGCTGGAGCGTTGGGGTTAATTTATATGCCAATCAAAACAAGTTAGTAAAACTGGCTTCGGGAGCACAAAGAGACGAGTCAAATTCCTGGTTTGTAGGTTATAATATCAATTCTATTTATGATTACGAAAAAGTAGGTATATGGCAGGAAGGTGATCCGTATATGTCTACATTAGAACCGGGACCAACGGGTATCAACCAACAGGGAACCGTAGTAGGATCTATCAAAGTTAAATATACAGGAGATTTTAATCCTGATGGTACACCTACACGAGCTATTAACGCAAGTGACAGACAAATAATCGAAACAGACCCGGATTTTCAGGGAGGTTTCAATACCAATCTAACCTATAAAGGTTTCGATTTTTCTGCTGTTGGAGCATTCAAAAGCGGCGGTGTATTAATCAGTACACTTTATGGCGGTAATAGTTACTTAAACCTTTTAAATGGCCGAAGAAGTAATGTTGATGTAGATTATTGGACACCGGAAAACAGAGACGCTGAATTCCCTAATCCAAGAGGAATTAGAAGCGGGGATAACCCAAAATACATGTCAACAATGGGGTATTTTGATGCCTCTTACGTAAAAATCAGAGCTTTAACACTTGGGTATACTTTAGATCAGGAATTTATGAGAAATTTAGGTATCGAAAAACTGAGACTTTATTTTACGGCTCAAAATCCTTTTGTATTCTTTTCTCCTTACAACAGAAAATCTGGAATGGATCCTGAAACAAATTCTTTTGGAGATGAAAATCAGGCAGTAAATTCATACCAACGCAGGTTTTTGGTTATTGGAACAAATACACCTTCAACCAGAAACTTTTTATTCGGACTTAATTTAACATTTTAATCAAGAAGAACCATGAAACGACATATTTTTAAAAATTTAATTATAGGATCAGTAGTTTTGTTCTCCTTTGCGGGCTGCTCTGATATTTTGGAAGAAAAACCACATGATTTTTATGAGCCTGGTTATTTTAAAACGGAACAGGGAGTTTTACAGGGATTAACCTCGCATTATGCACATTTGCGCTGGATATACGGACAGGCGTATTATTACAATTCTGTTCAGACCGGTACAGATGAAAATACATATGGTCAGCAAGCCGACGGAAATTTTAAAGATCATGATTTATCAGGAGTTGGTGTTATAAATGCCACCTCGAGCAGAGCCGATGTTGTATGGAATAATTCATATAACGATATCAATACAGCAAGCGGAATTATTGAAAATGCGGCTGCAGTAGGCATAGCAAATAGTCTAATTGCGGAATCTAAATTCTTCAGAGCTTTTGATTATTTCTTATTAGTACAGACCTTTGGAGGAGTGCCTTTAGATTTAGGTGCTGGCGAACTAAAATTTAACAGTAAGCCGTCGCGATCTTCAAAACGAAATACGGTAACTGAGGTGTATACTAAGGCTATTTTTCCAGATTTAGTGGCAGCAGTAAATGAATTACCCGATGCTCCCAGATTAACGGGTACTGCAACTAAAACTTTAGCCCGCTTAATGCTGTCAAAAGCGTACCTGACATACGGATGGTGGTTAGAAAATCCAAAAAATATACCAACGTATCCTGAAACTCCAAGAACAGATCCTGATGGACACAATGCACAGTGGTATTTTCAACAGGCTTATAATTTAGCTTTAGAGGGGATAAATAATCCCGGATCATATGCATTATTGCCCTATTACTATGACGTAAATTTAGGATCTAATGACCGTAATAAAGAATTAATGCTTTACGCAGACCATACAGAGGAAAGCGAATATTATAACGGTGCAAGCCTTACTTACGGAAGCGGAGGTTCACCGGATAATTTTGCAGGCTGGATGGGAACATTTAACTATACAGCTATTAGAAGTAAAAATGCTGCCGGAGCTTCAGTTTCTACAGTACAGCGTGCAGCTGATCAGTTTCTGGGCCGTCCATGGGTAAGAATGGTACCGCCAATTGAAATCTTCACCAAAACGTTTGCTGATAAAACAAATGATTCAAGATATGATGGAACCTTTGCAGCTGTTTACCATGGAAATTGGAACTTGATTGGAACTGGATTAACCGATGTTCCAACATTGTATAATGCCAATGGATTACCAGTAAAGCCAGGGGATGCTATTATCACTTTTCTTAACGACGAACCGTCTACACCTATTGTATATCCTTCGGGAGCAGGCGATAATGGTATAGGTGCAGGGGTTTTACCAGGCAGGGCTGATTATGTAATTTCTCCGTTAGGAATAAGCCGAATAGTATATCCGGGTTTATGGAAATTAGGACCATATCGTACCGATAATGCCGGAGGATTAGGACAGCCTAATGCCGGGAGCACCAGACCATTTCCGGTGGCTAAATTTTCAGAACTTTATTTTGTAGCTGCAGAAGCTGCAGTAAAGGGAGCTACTGGTTCTATGACGGCCAGAGATCTTATAAATGTAATAAGAGCACGTGCAGGGAAATGGCGTTGGGATAATAACCGTAAAGTAGCAAAAAGTGCAGATAACAGTGCCTTGCTGACAAGTACAACTCCTGCTATAATTGACATTAATTATATTTTAGCAGAACGTTCACGCGAATATTATGGTGAAGGTTATCGCTGGTATGATTTAGTAAGAACTCAAAAGTGGAACGAACTTGCGGGAACCTATTCAATAGGAGGATCAAATTACGGTCAGCATACACCACAGGTCGTTACAAGAACGATAGAACCGCATCATTATTTGCGACCAATACCGCAAGGCCAGTTAGATGGTATGGAAATGTCAGATGCTGATAAGAAAACGTACCAAAATCCAGGCTATTAATATTATACTAGAAGCAAATTTTACCGCAATTGTAAGTGTTGATTTTACAGAAGAACTTCTGTAAGTTGGTTTATAAATTTGCTTTAGTAAGAAGCCGGGGGATAATTCCCTCGGCTTTTAATTATGAATTCAGTTAGAATATTTAAGAGATATTAATCATAAATGGACAATTACAAATGAAGCTTTCAAAAATAAATTTCTTACTATCGTTGTTGTTTCTTTTTAGTTTTAAAGCAGTAGCAGCCGGCGATACGTTAATAAAAAAGCAAAATAAAAAACCACCTGTTTTTTCGAATGTTATTTATCAGGGAGATGATCCCATTTATAAAAAGAATCCATTGAAATCAGATGAATTTTATTCTCCGGTTTTACAGGGATGTTATCCGGATCCCGCTATAACCAGAAAGGGAGATGATTATTATATGGTATGTTCGTCATTTGCCATGTTTCCGGGAGTACCTATTTTTCATTCTAAAGATTTAGTGAATTGGACTGACCTCGGAGGGGTATTAAATAACGTTTCAGAATTTAATCCGCATGACACCGGTATCAGTCAGGGTGTATATGCCCCTGGTATTACTTATAATCCGCACAATGATACTTTCTATATGATTGTGACAGCATTTTCAGGAGGTTTGGGCAATATTATAGTAAAAACAAAAGATCCTCTGAAAGGATGGGGAAGTCCTGTAAAGTTAGCTTTTGACGGAATAGATCCCTGCATTTTTTTTGATGATAACGGAAAAGGATATGTAGTACATAATGATGCTCCGGATAAAGGAAAAGAATTGTATCAGGGCCATCGTGTAATTAAAGTTTGGGAATATGATGTTGAAAATGATAAAGTGATTCCGGGTACTGACAAAATTATAGTGGATGGAGGTGTAGACCTTTCTAAAAAACCAATATGGATTGAGGCACCTCATTTGTATAAAAAAGACGGACGTTATTATTTAATGTGTGCCGAAGGCGGTACAGGAGGTAACCATAGTGAAGTTATTTTTGTGAGTGACAGCCCAAAAGGACCTTTTAAACCCGCATCAAATAACCCGATTCTTACACAACGATATTTCCCAAAAGACAGAGCTGATAAAGTAGACTGGGCCGGACATGCAGACCTGGTATTAGGTCCGGATAATAAGTATTATGGCGTGTTTTTAGGTATCAGGCCAAATGATAAGGACAGAGTAAATACAGGGCGTGAAACCTTTATGCTGCCTGTAGACTGGTCAGGAGTTTTTCCGGTGTTTGAAAACGGATTAGTTCCTTTGGAACCAAAAATTAAAATGCCCAAAGGAGTTACTGAAAATAAAACCGGCAAAGATGGATTTTTTCCTAACGGAAATTTTACGTTTACCGAAAATTTTACGGCTCAAAAATTAGATTATAGATGGATTGGACTCAGAGGGCCGCGTGAAAGTTTTGCGTCAGTAACTAAAAAAGGATTGGAAATCAAACCCTTTGAAGTAAATATCAAAGAATTGAAACCAACATCTACACTTTTTTACAGACAACAGCATAATACTTTTTCATTTTCAGCAGCAATTGATTACAAACCAGCATCTGAAAAAGATTTGGCTGGTATTGTATGTTTACAAAACGAGCACTTTAATTATGTTTTTGGTGTAACAAAAAAAGGAAAAGACACCTATATCTTGTTAGAAAGAACAGAAAAAGGACAATCAAAAATTGTAGCAAGTGCTAAAATTGATATGAAGAAAAACATTCGTCTTCAGGTAAAAGCAGCAGGTGACAGTTATGAGTTTAGTTATGCTCTAAACGGGGGCGGTTTTGTAAACTTAGGCGCACCAGTTTCCGGAGATATTCTTTCAACAAATGTAGCAGGAGGTTTTACAGGAGCATTGGTAGGATTATATGCCACAGCTGCAAATGATGCTCAGCCGCAGTAAGACATTAGAGAAATGAATGTTTATCAAACCGTCACAGCTTTAAAGTATACATATTAAAAAAACTTTCATATTTGAGTTTATGAAACTGTAAGTCTAACAATAATGTACTATTTGCCAAATTCTAAATCAGTATAATAAAAATAGTTAACCATGATTCGATGCAATTTGAACTTTTACAGACTAATAGTAATGCTGTTCTTAGTGATCAATGCATTTGGCCAGTCAATTAAAAAAAGTGACTATAAAAGCCCTTCTGAGTATGTTTTACATCAACAAGAAGAGAAAGCTTTTACAATTGCTTCTACTGGTAAATCAGCATCAATTTTTGTTGATTCAAAAGATTGGAAAGGTGTTATTCGTGCAGCTAAAGATTTAGGAAATGATATTGGCAAGGTAACCGGTACAGCTTCTATGGTTCTTGAAAATGCCAGACCGCAAAACAACTCCATTGTTATAGGAACCATTGGTAAAAGTGTTATTATTGATAAATTAATTGCAGCAAAAAAAATTGATGTTTCTGAAATAAAAGGACAATGGGAATCCTTTTTAATTCAAACAGTAGAGGGTCAGTTAATAGTTGCAGGCAGCGATAAAAGAGGTACCATCTATGGAATTTATGATATTTCGGAAAAAATTGGAGTGTCGCCGTGGTATTTTTGGGCTGATGTTCCAATTCAAAAAACAGAACAGCTTTACGTAAAACAGGGCAGATACATTCAAAGTTCACCAAAAGTAAAATATCGCGGAATCTTTATCAATGATGAAGAGCCTTCATTTGGTCAGTGGGCAAGAGCAGCCTATGGTGGAATCAATTCTAAAATGTATGCTAATATTTTTGAATTGCTGCTCCGCTTAAAAGCCAATTATTTATGGCCGGCAATGTGGGGAAAATCGTTTAATGAAGACGATCCTCGTAATCCGGTAACGGCTGATGAATACGGAATTGTAATGGGAACTTCACATCATGAACCAATGATCCGTTCACAAAAAGAATATACAGATAGAAAAACAGAAATTGGAGAATGGAATTATGCGACAAACAAAAAAAATATTGATCAGTTTTTTTATGAGGGAATAGAACGCAATAAAAATTTTGATAATATGATTACCATAGGTATGCGTGGTGAAGGTGATGTGGCAATGGGCGAGGGAAATGACCTGGAAAATATCAAAACACTGCAGAATGTTATTAAAGGACAGCGGGAAATCATTCAAAAAATATATAAAGACAGTCCTGAAAATCATCCGCAGGTCTGGGCTATTTTTACAGAAGTACAGCGGTATTACGATGCGGGACTTACAGTGCCCGATGATGTAATCCTTCTGTTTTGTGATAATAACTGGGGCAATATACGCCGCACTTATCCCGAAAAAGAAAAGAATAGAAAAGGAGGAGGCGGACTGTATTATCACATTGATATGAATGGCGGTCCATGGAACGATCGCTGGATCAATACCACCACTATTCCTAAATTGCAGCAGCAGTTTAATTTAGCTTACCAGTCAGGAATCGATAAATTGTGGATTGTGAATGTAGGAGACCTTAAGCCAAAGGAACTTCCTATTGATTTTATTATGCATTTTGCCTGGAATCCGGATGCAATTCCTGCTGATCAGGTATGGAATTATACTGTTGACTGGGCGGGCAGAATCTTTGGAAAAGAACATGCAGAGGAAATCGCCGATATCGTATCAAAATATACTAAATATAATCTTTGGCGTAAGCCAGAAGCCCAGACAGCTAATATTTTCAGCGTTGTCAATTACCAGGAATCAGACCGTGTTTTGAAACTATGGAAAGAGGTAGCGGACAAAGCAGAAAAACTGCAGTCGAAAATACCTGCTGAGGCTCAGGACGCTTATTATCAATTAGTATTATATCCGGCTAAAGCTTCAGCCGCAGTGGCTGAAATTTATCTTGCAGCAGATAAGAATATGCTGTATGCGAAACAAGGCCGGGTTAGTGCGAATGATTTTTATAAACGGGCTCAGGACCTTTTTGAACAAGATAAAAAGTGGAGCGACTATTATAATGATTCAATAGCAAAAGGAAAATGGAAATACATGATGAGTGATGTTCATATAGGTTATAAAATGTGGTCAATGCCCAAGGCCAATGCACTGCCCGAAATGAAAGAAATAAAACCATTACCTGAACCAACGATTGGAGTAGCTATAGAGGGAACTGAATTGTCATGGCCTGATACAGCTGAAAAAGCAATATTGCCGTTATTCGATGTATTGGCTAAATCAAGCTATTATATTGATGTATTTAACCGTGGTACAGGAAGTTTTGAATTTACAGCAAAAGCCAATAAACCCTGGATTAGATTGAGCCAGTCTGGTGGAGTTGTTCAAAAAGAAACCCGTATTCAGGTAGCTATAGACTGGAATATTTTATTGGAAGGAACCTTTAATGGTAAGATCGAAATTAGTCAGGGAAAAAAAAGAGTTGAGGTACAGGTAACTGCTGTAAAAGCAGCGGTGCCGAAAGCGGATGAACCTTATTTTGGAAGTTTGACTGGAGAGTTTTCTATACCTTCAAACAAATACAATGCAAATATACCAGGCAAGAATGCAAAGTGGATTGTTCTCCCTGATTTAGGAAGATCAGATGCCAGTATGGGAATTAGCCCTGTGACTGCCCCAAGCGCAAGTCCAGATACAGCGCCCAGATTAGAATATAAAATATTTCTCCCGAAAGCTGAAAAGGTAAAAGTCTGTCTAGGCATTCTTCCTACTCAGGATATTAATCCGGAGAGAGGACTTAGGATTGCAGCATCTTTAAATGATCAGACGCCAAAATTTATGGATGCCAGAAAAGGACTCGTTGATACTTTTGGGGAGTATACGCCATCAAATTTAGCGCATTCAAAAGTACTAAAACCACTCCCGGCTTTAAATGACGACATTACTTTTATTGGCAATGGCAAACAGCGCCGAAATGAAGTTTTTGATAATTTAAGATGGCTCGATGTCGAGTTGGAGGTAGAAGAACCAGGTATGCATACCTTAAAAATTTTTATGATTGATCCGGAAATTGTACTGGAGAAAATTGTAGTGAATCCCGATAACAAACACCCGAGTTATTTTGGAGCTGTACCAATGCAGCATAATGTAAAATAATTGAGGTGGAGTCTGCTAAAATAACTGCGGATAAAAAGAATAAAAATTAGTATTCAATCTTTAAAAAAGAAACATGAAAAAGGAATATATCAAATTGTTACTGCTTTCAAATCTCTTCTTTTTGGTTTTGGGCTGTAAATCCGGCCAGACACCGGTAAAAGTATCAGCCAGGGCCGGCGTTGAGAACTGGACTGGCACATGGGCTACTGCCCAGATGCTTGTGGAGCCCAATAATATGCCTCCTGAACCGGGACTTTCAGAGAATACACTCCGACAAATTATTAAGGTTTCGATAGGAGGAAAGCAACTGCGTCTGCGTTTTTCGAACCTATTCAGTGATCAGCCAACTGTTTTAAAGTCCGTAAGTATAGCAGATGTTGCAGCTGCCCCGATTATTGACTTGAAAACCCAGAAGATCCTTCGTTTTAACGGAAGTTCCGGTACAACCATAAATCCCGGAGAGGAAGTGTTTTCAGATGAATTTAATTTTGATTTAAAGCCAGGCCAGCTTTTAGCAGTTACCATTTATTATGGAGCTACTTCGCAGAAAACATCGGGTCATCCGGGTTCTCGCACAACTTCTTATATACTAAAGGGAGATCATCTTAATGATAAAGATTTTGCCGGAGCAGTAAAAACAGACCATTGGTATTCAATTATGGGAGTAGATGTTAGGGCTTCTAAAAATGCAGCTAATATTGTCTGCATGGGAAATTCTATTATAGATGGCCGCGGATCCGGCACCAATAAGCAGAATCGTTTTACAGATATTCTGGCAGCACGTTTGCTGGCAGATAAAAAAACGGAACATATTGGAGTTTTAAATTTAGGGATTGGAGGAAATTGTGTGCTGCAGGGAGGTTTAGGTCCCACGGCGTTGAATCGTTTTGATAGAGATGTACTTTCTCAGCAAGGAACAAAATGGTTAATTCTTCTGGAAGGAATAAATGATATTGGAGGAATTAAGCGTGCTGAAGATGCACCTGTAAAAGCCAAAGAACTTATTGAAGCGTATAAAATAATGATAACTAAAGCACATGCTAAAGGTATAAAAGTGTACGGATGCACCATTTTACCCTTTCAAAAATCATTTTATGATGCGCCCTACAAACAAGATGCACGTGATATTGTAAATGAATGGATTCGTAATAGCAACAGCTTTGATGCCGTAATTGATTTTGATAAAGTAATGGCTTCAGGAGTTGGTTCAAAAACGATTTTAGCGAACATGCAAGACAATGACTTTCTGCATCCAAACGAACTGGGTTATCTCACAATGGGACAAGCTGTAGATTTGGATTTATTTAAATAAAAGTATGATGGGAACTAAATGTTTGAAAGCAATTTCTAAGTTCCCGCCGCTAAATGATTTTTTGACACTAAACAAATTATTTACTATGAAATCAATAATTAGATTTTTTGCATTTGCAGTCTTATTTTCAATCGGACAAAAAGGGTATTCTCAAGATCCTAATTTTCAGGTTTATTTAAGTTTTGGACAGTCTAATATGGAAGGCAACGCTAAAATAGAACCTCAGGATACCGTAGGGATTGATGATCGGTTTCAGGTTTTAGAAGCAGTAGATTGTCCGGAAATAGGACGTAAAATGGGGAATTGGTATAAAGCCGTACCGCCATTATGCCGCTGCACAACCGGATTAACGCCAACAGATTATTTTGGCAGGACAATGACAGCAAATCTTCCAAAAAATATAAAAATAGGCATCATAAATGTTGCCGTTGGAGGTTGTAAAATTGAACTCTTTGATAAAGATAAGTCTGAGGATTATACTGCAACCGCACCCGATTGGATGAAAGGCATGATCAAACAGTACAATGGCAATCCGTATCAAAGACTTGTGGATATGGCCAGAATTGCACAAAAAAAAGGAGTCATTAAAGGAATCTTAGTACATCAGGGTGAGTCGAATACAGGTGATACGCTCTGGACAAAGAAGCTAAAGATAGTCTACGACAATTTGATAAAAGACCTGAATTTAGATCCAAAAAAAGTGCCGCTGCTTTCCGGAGAAACGGTAAACGAAGACCAGAACGGGAAATGTGCCAGCATGAACAAAATCATTGCCACCCTTCCGCAGACCATACCTAATTCCTATGTGATTTCATCCAGCGGCTGTAAAGCAGCATCTGATAACTTACATTTTACTGCCGATGGTTACAGAGAATTAGGAAAACGCTATGCCCGCAAAATGCTTTCCTTATTAGGATATAAATTTTACAATGGGAAAGAATTTTTTCGAGTTCATGCCCCTATAGGTTTTGATCAGTTAAATTCAGATGTACCAGCTGGAAAAATTGAAAGTATCACTTATGAATCTAAAACGGTAGGTACTGTCAGAAAAGCAACTGTTTACACGCCACCCGGATTTGATAAAAAGAGAAAGTATCCTGTATTGTACCTTTTACATGGAATAGGCGGAGATGAAAAAGAATGGCTTAACGGAGGAAGTCCCCAGATAGTATTAGATAACCTTTATGCCGAGGGAAAAATGGAACCTATGATTGTGGTGATGCCAAATGGCAGAGCTATGAAAGACGATAGTGCTTCCGGAAATATAATGGCCCCGGATAAGATACAAGCCTTTGCAGTATTTGAGAAAGATCTGCTCCATGATTTAATTCCTTTTATTGAAAAAAAATACCCCACTTTTAAAGATAGAGAACATCGTGCTATTGCCGGATTGTCAATGGGTGGAGGTCAGTCCCTGAATTTCGGATTGGGGAATTTAGATAAATTTGCCTGGGTAGGTGCATTCTCGGCAGCTCCTAATACTAAAATGCCGGAGGAATTACTTCCTAATCCGCAAGAAGCAAAAAAGAAGCTAAAACTACTTTGGATTTCCTGCGGTGATGATGACGGTCTTATTGGTAACAGCAGGCGCACACATGATTATCTGTTTAAAAATGATGTGCCTCATATTTATTATATAGAGCCAGGTGTTCATGACTTTAAAGTATGGAAAAATGGTCTATATATGTTCTCGCAGTTTTTGTTCAAAACGGTCGATCAGTCCACTTTTCCCGAATATACTATTTTAGGAGAGGCAGCTCAAACTAATATCCGTAACAGTAAGTATCCTCAAATTCTGCCTGATAACAAGGTGATTTTTAAAATCAAAGCACCGGAAGCTTCCAAACTACAAATTGATTTAGGCAGGAAATACGATATGGCGAGAGATGAATCAGGATTATGGACAGTTACTACTGATGTCATAAATAAAGGATTTAATTATTATTCCTTAATTATTGATGGTGTAGCTGTAGCTGATCCGGCAAGTGAATCATTCTATGGTATGGGACGTATGGCCAGCGGGATAGAAATTCCAAATAAAGAAGGAGATTTTTATGATTTAAAAATGGTCTCACATGGCAATATTGTAATTAAAAAATATTTTTCAAAAGTAACTAATTCCTGGCGTGAAATGTATGTTTATACACCTCCCGGTTATGAAAGCGGTGCAGAGAAATTCCCTGTTTTATATCTCCTGCATGGCGGAGGTGAAGATCAGAGAGGCTGGACGGCTCAAGGTAAGGCTAATTTAATTTTAGATAATTTAATCGCACAAAAAAAGGCAGTACCAATGATAGTGGTCATGCTTGATGGTAACATGCCCGGTGGTGGAGGATTGAAGGGGTTTAACGAAAATAGCCTTAAAACTTTTGAAAGTGAATTGTTAACAGCAGTTATTCCTTTTGCTGAAAGTAATTTCAGGACTGCAGCAGGTACTGAAAACCGTGCTTTAGCAGGATTGTCAATGGGAGGACTACAGACTCTTTATACGGGAATTAAAAACACAGAAATGTTCAGTTATCTGGGAGTTTTTAGTTCTGGCTGGTGGGCTGATAATCCAGCTTTATCAGATCCTCAGTATGAGTTCATGAAAAATAATGCCACAAAAATTAATTCAAATATCAGACAATTATGGATTTCAATGGGAGGAAAAGAAGATATTGCTTTCAATAATTGTAAAATAATGATGGGTAAATTTGATCAGATGGGCATTAAATACAAATACAGTGAATATTCAGGTGGACATAGCTGGCCTGTATGGAGACACGATTTATTTATGTTTGCTCCATTATTGTTTCAATAATAGTCTTTTAGGTATGCTGAAAAAGAGATTATAAAAATAAAAGATCATTACGATTAATTGAATCATTTAATTTTAAAATACAATGAAAAGCCTCCCCATATTTATAATAACATTAATCCTAATCTGCACTTGTATTCCTTCAAGAGCAGCCCAGCCATTTATAACAAAGGAAAGAACTCCAGATGTTATTGTTCTTAAAGAAAAGAATTCAAGTCTTTCTTTTCTTGTGAATAATGGATTAGACGCAGGAATTTCTCGTGCGATTAACAATTTACAATCTGATTTTGAAAAAGTGACCGGCAGCAGACCGTTAATTTTTAATCAAAATCCAAATCAGTCTTCGCCGCTAATCATAATTGGAATGATAGGCACTAATTCGGTGATTGATGAACTAATAAAACAGAAAAAAATAGATGGAAAACTCCTTAAAGGAAAAAACGAAAAATTTATTATCCAAAACGTAAAAAATCCGTTTAAAGGAGTAGAAGAAGCAGTTGTAATTGCAGGCAGTGACAAGCGCGGAACTATTTATGGAATTTATGAATTATCCAGACAAATTGGTGTTTCACCATGGTATTACTGGGCGGATGTTCCGATAGAAAAAAAAGACAATATTTATTTTCTAAAAGGAATATACAGCGATGGGGAACCTGCGGTAAAATATAGAGGAATTTTTATAAACGATGAAGCTCCGGCATTAAGCGGCTGGTCCAAAGCCACATTTGGAGGTTTCAACAGTCGGTTTTATGAAAAAGTTTTTGAATTGCTGCTTCGTCTGAAAGCGAATTATATCTGGCCGGCAATGTGGGGAAATGCTTTTTATGATGATGATCTTGCCAGTGGGCCTTTGGCGAATGAAATGGGAATTGTAATGGGCACATCCCATCACGAACCAATGGCTCTGGCACAGACCGACTGGCATCGGTATATTAAAAAAAATAACCTTCCTAATATTTGGGATTACACCAAAAATAAAGAAGTTTTAGATCAATTCTGGAAAAGCGGAATCAAGCGCAGTAAAAACTGGGAAAAAGTAGTTACTGTAGGAATGCGCGGAGACGGAGATGAAGCAATGAGCGAAGGAACTAATATAAGCCTTCTGGAGAATATCGTAAAAGAACAGCGCCGTATTATCGCAGAAGAAACGGGTAAAAATCCTGAGAAAACCCCGCAGGTCTGGGCTTTATATAAAGAAGTGCAGGATTATTATGATCAGGGAATGCGGGTTCCTGATGATGTTACGCTGCTGTTTTGTGATGACAACTGGGGAAATGTGCGTAAACTCCCTGATCTCACCAAGCCGCTTCATAAAGGCGGTTACGGTATGTATTATCACTTTGATTATGTTGGAGGTCCCAGAAACTCAAAATGGATTAACATAAGTCCGATACAGAGAGTTTGGGAGCAGATGAATCTCACTTATTCGCATGGAGTTGATAAAATCTGGATTGTAAATGTAGGCGATCTTAAACCAATGGAATTTCCTGTCAGTTTCTTTTTAGATATGGCATGGAACCCTGAAAAATTTAACTCTCAGAATCTTTTTGAATTTACAGAGAAATGGGCAGCTGAGCAGTTTGGTACAAAACAGGCAAAAGAAATTGCAGGCATATTAAACACCTATCCAAAATTCAACAGGAGAGTTACCCCTGAAATGCTGGACAGCAGTACCTACAGTCTGGACAACTATAACGAATTTGAAACCGTTGTCAATGATTACAAAAATTTAGCACTCGATGCCTATCGAATTTACGACGATATTCCAACTGAATATAGAGATGCGTATTTTCAGTTGGTTTTATATCCTGTAGATGCCTGCAGCAACCTTTATGAAATGTATTATGCACAGGCCAAAAATAAAAAACTCGCTGCCGAAGGAGATGTCCTTGCCAATAGTTATGCAGATAAAGTAAAAGTCTATTTTGAAAGGGATTCTATTCTTCAAAATAAATACAATAATGAAATTTCAGGCGGGAAATGGACCCATATTATGGATCAAATGAGAATTGGATACAAAGCCTGGCACGATTCTCCTAAAAACATATTGCCACAAATCACTTATGTTTCTAAACCGGATAAACCTGCAGCGAAAGTATTTCGTGAAAAAGACGGTTATGTTTCCATAGAGGCAGAACATTTTTCTCAATTAAATAACTCAGAGAAAATCCATTGGGAAGTGATTCCTGATTTTGGAAAAACAAAAAGTGGTATTACTACATTTCCACAGCAAATTTATCCCGGTACAGGAGAAAATATTTTTGTAGAATATGAAATTGATTTTGTCTTAACAGGTGAATTTAATGTTGAACTGCTTCTGGCTCCTACACTTAATTTTAACAGTAATAAAGGCCTCCGTTATGAAATTTCTTTTGATGGAGAAAAACCACAGCTTGTAAATTTTAATGGAAAATACCGCGGAGAATTAGGAAAATGGCAGGCAGAGCATTTAATACATTCCCCGACCAGACATACTATTTCCAAAGTAGGAAAACACACCATGCGTTTTCGGGTTTTGGATCCCGGAATTGTACTGGAAAAAATTCTAATAGATACAGGAGGATTGAAACCAGCATATTTGGGAGCTCCGGAAAGTAGATAGTATTTACCAGGATAAATTCTATTTTTTTAATCGATTACTATTATTAACTAATACTATAAAGGATATGAGAAAATTATACCAATTAAGTTTAATATTGTTTGCGGTTTTATTTACGTCATCTGCTGAGGTAAATGCCCAAAATGCAAAAGTACAAATTGATAAAAACAAAACGTATCAAAAAATTACGGGTTTCGGAGGTTTTGTATGCAGCCCCCAATTTGGTTATAATTACATGTCTACAGATGAAATCAAAAAAATGTGGGGTACAAACAGTGCAGCGGGTTATAACATTATGCGGCTTTATATTCCGGCTGAGAATAACTGGCCGTCAACGCTTGCAACTGCAAAATTAGCCAAAAATGATTTAGGATTAAAGATTTTTGCCAGTCCATGGACCATGCCGGCAGAATGGAAAACGAACAATAGCGAAGTTGCGGTTTATACAGATGCAAATGGAGTTCAGCAAATTGGCTACCTGAAAGAAGAACATTATCAGGATTATGCTTTGTATCTTAATCGTTATGTAACCTATCTTCGGGATAATGGAGTAGAACTCGATTATATTTCAATTCAAAATGAGCCTGATGAAAGGGCAACCTATCAAGGTTGTATATGGACACCTGTACAGATAGCTGCTTTTGTTAAAAATTACGGACATCTGATTAATTGTAAAGTTATTGCGCCAGAAAGTGTAGGGTATTCAGATGCTTTTTCAAATGCTTTTTTGAATGCTGATACGATGCTGAACTTTGAAGTTTACGGAGTTCATCAGTATGGTGGTATTCAGTCCAAGTATAAAGAATTTCAGAATTATAACAAGGAGATATGGATGACAGAATATCTAATTAACTGGAATTCAGGAGGTATAGTTCGTGATTTCAATTGGGGAATTGATGCTTTTAGTTTCGCAAATAGTGTCAATGACGCCTTATTAGGAAATGTCAATGCCTGGATCCACTACGCCGCTAAACGATATTATGCACTAATGGGTGATGGTACAAACGGAACACTGGACGGAGAAATTACCAAAAGAGGCTATATTCTTTCTCAATATGCAAAATTCACTACAGGTACAACGCGCATCGAATCAACATGGAGCGATGCTACTGCCCAACTTAAAGGCTCTTCGTATATAAATGATGCCGGTGATAAAATTGTTCTCACCATAATTAACCCATCGCAAAACACCTATAATCTTACTGTAGATTTGCCATTTTATTCGGTAAAAGGCACTAAAACAATTACCAGTCAGAGCATTGATATGCAAAATACAGCCATTAGTTTTGCTGAAACATTTCGTCCGGTCATAAGTATTGACGCTTCGAGTTTTATTACATTGACATTTGAAAAGAATAAGGAAAGAATAGCGTCACAAATGAGCAGTAAAGAAGTTCATTACGCTAAAATTGAAAATCAGTCCGTTACAAATCCTTCATTTGGAACCACATATCAGATTAGTGGCAAAACAGTGACATTTTCAAATGCAAGTCCCCTCATAAGTGCCAATATGAATGATGCTAATGGATATTTGAAATTAGATAATCGTTACAATAAACTGATCATGCATGTTAAAAGTTTTACTACTGCAAATCAGGGCAATACTGATAATACAACACTGTATTATATCAATGATAATGGAGAAGTAAAGTCTAAAAATTATGGAAAATTTAATTTTCCTACGGGGGTTGAATTTGATTTGACATTTGATATTTCTAAATCCGTTCTTACAGATGGATGTACGGGAATTATTGGCTTGCGAAATTCTAATTACAGTTCAGTACTTACTTTAAATTTGGGTGATGTATATTTCAATATTGCTGATGAAAAAGCAGCCGAATTTGGAGGAATATATTCAGATGATGACAGCCTTCTGATGGATGCACTGCAAAGTATCAACTATGTATCATTAGATTTTAGAAACACCAGTGGTATCAGTTCATCCCAGGATTGGCACGCCAAATCTGCAAATAAAAACAGTATTTTTTATGTCACTGCCAATAACACTGCTGATAATGTAGTATCTGCAATGTCGTGTCAAAATTTAAATCTGATCGATCAGGGAGGTGATTTTAATGTTCCTTTTGGTTTTTCAGCTGTATCAGCATCTTTTACCAAAACTATTGCAGGTTATGATGTTTTAGTTCTTCCCTTTGAAGCCAGTATACCTCAGGGCGTAACAGCTTACACGATGCAGCCTTCATCTGCTAAAATTACCTGCGATAGAATTCAGGGTATAATTCCCGCAAATACACCTGTTTTATTGAGTGGCTCAGGTACATTTATTTTCAATGGAACCGGAAATGTTTCAACACCAAAAGCCTTAACGGTTAATCAAATGAATCCGGTTTACATTGGTGTTAAGGCGCCTGCAGGAAGTTACACATTAAAGACAGTAAATAATACGGCAGGATTTTATCCTGTAACAATGGGAAGTGAGCCGCTAGTTTCATCATTTCATTTTTACTTAAGTGAAAAAAGCGGATATAATGCCGCTGCGCTTCCGTTAGAGTTTGCCACATTAGGCACAGTTCAAAATGAATTAGATAATCAGGTTGGTTTCAAATTATATCCAAATCCTGCCTTGGACGAAATTTTTCTTGATAAGATGGCTTCTGATTTTGATTATAAAATATTTAATGCTCAAGGCAGTTTAATAAATTCAGGCACTTTGAAAAACGGCAATACCAGAATAAAAATAGAATCACTGCCTGCCGGAGTTTATTTTATTAACGGAATCAATGGTACATCACAAATAAGCAGGAAATTTATAAAAAGATAAGATTTCAGGTTGATGAAATACTTGTAAAGGTCTCTTAAATAGGGAAACATCAGGCTTTTAATTACAAAAAACTATTATGAGAAATCTTTTATTGAAATATAAAATTTCATATTGTCTGCTGGGATTATTCATTGGATCTTCTGCCGTAGCTCAAATGCAGTCATTTGATTTGAGTGAAGTAAGATTAAAAGACGGGCCATTTAAAAATGCTCAGGATGTAGATCTTAAGTATATTTTTGCGCTTAATCCGGATAAACTTTTAGCTCCTTACCTCATAGCTTCAGGACTTCCTGTAAAAGCAGATCGATACGGCAATTGGGAAAGTATAGGACTGGACGGGCATATTGCAGGGCATTATCTTTCTGCACTGGCAATGATGTATGCTTCTACAGGAAATATGGAGCTTAAAAATCGGCTGGACTATATGGTTTCAGAGTTAGCGCTGTGCCAGGAAAAAAATGGTAATGGTTATGTAGGCGGAATTCCACAGGGAAAGATTTTTTGGGATCGGCTTCACAACGGCGATATAGACGGAAGCAGTTTTGGCTTAAATAATACATGGGTGCCGCTGTACAATATCCATAAACTTTTTGCGGGTTTAAATGATGCTTATCATTATGCCGATAATGAAAAAGCAAAGGATGTTTTAATAAAACTTGGAGACTGGTTTATAGAACTCATCCGCCCGCTTTCTGATGAGCAGATACAGAACATCTTAAAAACAGAACATGGCGGTATAAATGAATCTTTTGCAGATTTGTATATCATTACGAAGGATAAGAAGTATTTGGAAACAGCCCAAAAAATATCACATCTGGCACTTCTAAATCCGTTATTAAAAAAAGAAGATAAATTAACAGGACTGCATGCCAATACCCAAATTCCAAAAGTTATTGGCTTTGAAAAAATTGCAGTACTTTCCGGAAATAAAGAATGGTCAGATGCGGCAGAATTTTTTTGGAAGAATGTTACTCAAAAACGCAGCGTAGCTTTTGGAGGTAATAGTGTTGCCGAACATTTCAATTCAACAGATGATTTCAGCAGTATGGTCAAGTCAAATCAAGGGCCTGAAACCTGCAATTCGTACAATATGGAACGTTTAAGCAAGGCCTTGTTTCTGGACAAAAATGATGTGAGTTATCTCGATTTCTATGAACGTACACTTTACAATCACATTCTTTCAAGCCAGCATCCCCAAAAAGGAGGTTTTGTATATTTTACTCCTATCAGGCCCAATCATTATCGTGTTTATTCCCAGCCGGAAACCAGTATGTGGTGCTGTGTAGGTTCAGGGCTTGAAAATCATTCTAAATATGGGGAGTTAATTTACAGTCATACCCACAATGACGTTTTTGTAAACCTTTTTATTCCTTCAGTATTGCAATGGAAGGAAAGAGATATTGAGATAGAACAAACCACAAAATTTCCGTTTGAAAATAATACCGATTTAGTGTTGAAACTAAAAAAAGCGAAAACATTTTCATTGAATATCCGCTGTCCGCACTGGGCTGAAAATTTTGAAATTTTAATAAATGGAAAATCCCAAAAAACAGAAGCCAAGCCCTCCGGCTATGTGGTATTGAAAAGAAAATGGAAATCCGGCGATCACATAACGGTTAAGTTCAAAACGTCTACACATTTAGAAGGTCTGCCTGATGGTTCAAACTGGAGTGCTTTTGTCAACGGTCCTATTGTACTGGCCGCTAAAACATCTGCAAAAGATTTAGATGGCTTATTTGCTGACGACAGCCGAATGGGGCATACCGCAAGCGGCAAATATTACCCAATGGATCAAGCGTATACCCTGGTAGGCAATAAGGCAGATTATATTAAAAAACTTAAGGAATTAGGGAATATGCGTTTTAGTTTAGATTCATTAGAATTAGAACCTTTTTTTGAAGTGCATGACGCACGTTATCAAATGTATTTTCAAAACTACTCAAAAGAACAGTTCAAAGAAAAACATGATGTATTGAAACAGCAGGAAATAGAGGCAATGGCTATTGAATCTAAAACTGTAGATAAAATTAACTGCGGGGAGCAGCAGTCAGAAGTAGATCATTTTTATAAAGGCGAAAAAAGCAGTTCCGGCTACGATGATGGAAAGTCATGGAGAAGCACCCGTTCCTTTATTTCATATCAATTATTAAATAAAAATAAGTCAGGTAAATTTTTAGATATAAGTATTATAGATGAATTTAAAATGGATAACATCACAATTCTTGTAAATGAAAAACCTGCTCAGATCATGTCTTTAGAAAATAATGTAATGAGGTTAAACATAGATAAAATGGAAATGATAAACATCAAACTAATAGCTAAAGAGGATCATAACAGCCCAAAGTTTTATCAGCTAAGAATTTTAAAATTATAAAAAAACAGAAATGATGCGAAGCCAGCTTAGGGTACTTTTTTTGATTTTTTTCGCTGTTTCGTCGGCGCAAAAAAAGGATACAGCAAAACTAAAAACGAATGAGCCCGAAAAAGTATTTAGATATACGAATCCCATAACAAGAGATTCTCTGCTTTCTATGCGTGATTATATGATTAATAAAGTAGGTGAGAAGTGGTATGCCACAGGAACTTCTAATCCTGTATGGACAGGACCCAATCCGGGCGTTAAACTCCTAGTTTCAGATGACCTGATACATTGGAAATTTCATTCCTATTTAATTGATGCCAGTAAACTACCGGAAGACTGCCCGTATAATGGCCGCTTCTGGGCACCTGAAATTCATTTTATTCAAAATAAATACTGGCTTACAGTAAACAGTGGTAAGGTTACCAGGGAAGATCCAAAAGGAATGAGTACACACAGTATCTGGCTTTTTTCGGCGGATAAAATTACAGGACCCTATAAATTAGTAAACGGCCCGCTGACCAATCAGTATAATAATGATGCTACTTTATTTGAAGATGATAATGGGGAGACTTATTTGTACTGTAGTGGTAATGGACTTTTTCAGGCAAAAATTGATTTGAAATCGGGAAAACTAACGACTCCAATTGAAAAGTTTTTAGACAAAAAGCAACCGGCTTATCCGGATTGGATGATCGGTGGAATTGAAGGCCCATTTGTAATTAAAAAGGAAGGAACTTATTTCATGTTTTTCTCTACCTGGACCCGCGGATATGAAGTAGGATTGTTAAAATCAAAATCTCCAATGGGACCTTGGGAATTGGTTTCCCGCGAACCTGTTTTTGGAACCCGAAAAAAAGGCTATCGTCCAGAATTAGCAATCAGCGGAGGATACGATAATTTACAATTTACAGACACTCAGGATCCCTATCAGGAAACAGGGCACAATGCTTTGTTTGAGGGACCCGATGGCAATTTATGGACATCGTGCCATTATTTTATGGATGAAAAAAGGCCTTATCCGTATAGTCAAAGCTTTCAGCCATGGGAAAAATTTCCTCAATTGGGGATTGAGCCCGTGCACTATGCTGATGGTAAGTTTTATATCAATAGTCCAACCTGGACAGAACAGATTGTACCTCTTAAAAAATAGATCATGATGAGGTATTTATTTCTAATTCAATTCTAAGATAAAACGATGAAAATAAGAGAAGCTTTTTTATGCATTATTCTGGTTGTTGGGTTGGTCAAAACCAATTACGCACAACAAAAGAAAGCACAAAATCCGGTCATTTTTGCAGATGTGCCAGATATGTCCATGATTCGGGTTAATGATACTTATTACATGAGCAGTACCACCATGCATATGAATCCCGGTTTGCCCATAATGAAATCCAGGGACTTAATAAATTGGGAACTTTTAACTTATGTATACGAAACCCTGGAAGATAATGATGACCGTTTAAATTTAAATAACGGCAAAAATGATTATGGCAGAGGTTCATGGGCCAGTAGTCTGCGTTATCATAATGGTATCTATTACGTTAGTACTTTTTCCGGAACAACGGGTAAAACCTATATTTTTTCTACAAAAAACATTGAAAAAGGCCCTTGGAAAAGAACAGTTTTAAATAATTCGTATCATGATCACACGATTTTTTTTGATGACGATGGAAAAGTTTATATGATTTGGGGAGCAGGAAAACTGCAGATTATAGAGTTGAATTCAGACCTCTCGGATGTAAAAAAAGAAACAAAAAAAGTGTTGATTGAAAATGCCAGTGCTCCTGCAGGAAACAATATCATGCTCCAGTCTGAGGGTTCACAGCTTTTTAAAGTCAATGGGAAATATTATTTGTTTAATATCACCTGGCCAAAAGAGGGTATGCGTACTGTCATTATACATAGAGCAGATAGTATTTCCGGGCCTTGGGAAGGAAAAATAGGCCTGCAGGATCAGGGAGTTGCACAAGGCGGGCTTATTGATACACCGGACGGGAAATGGTTTTCGTATTTATTTAAAGATTCCGGAGGCGTAGGCCGTATTCCTTATCTGGTTCCTGTTGAATGGAAGGAAGGCTGGCCAATTCCGGGCGAAAATGGTAAAGTACCGGAATATCTGGATTTACCCGCCAGCAGAGGTTTGATTCCCGGGATTATTAATTCTGATGATTTTAACCGCAAAAAAGGAGATAAAGAACTGCCGTTAGTCTGGCAATGGAACCACAATTCTGATAATTCACTGTGGTCTCTTAAGGAAAGAAAAGGATATTTAAGATTAAAAACAGGCCGGATAGACAGCAGTTTTGTTCAGGCTAAAAATACCCTTACTCAAAGAACTTTCGGGCCTGAATGTTCAGCAGCTACATTCCTGGAAGTTTCTAAAATGAAAGAAGGTGACTTTGCAGGGATTTCTTTGCTGCAAAAAGAATATGGACTTTTAGCAGTAAAGGTTGAAAATGGTGCAAAAAAACTGGTCATGATTGATGCCGTTAAAGGGAATCCGCGTGAAGTTGAAAGTATTCTTTTAACGCAGGATAAAGTGTATTTCAAAGCAGCATGTGATTTTAAAGATAAAGCAGATACCGGAAGATTTTTTTACAGTTTGGATGGTCAAAAATGGATTAGTATCGGGAATCCGATAAAACTGCCTTATACAATTCCTCATTTTATGGGGTATCGATTTGGGTTGTTCAACTATGCCACTAAAAATAAAGGCGGTTATGTAGATTTTGATTATTTCAATATTGAAGGTCAGACTCAAAAATAAAATTTACCAGTTTCAACAGAATAACACTTTGTACATTAATTTCAATAGTAAAAATATGAAAATCACTTGCCTGTATATTTTAAGTTTAGTGTCTTTTTTTAGTGTAAACGCGCAGCAATATCCGTACAAGAATCCCGCGCTCAGTTCAGTAGAGCGGGCAAAAGATTTAATTTCACGATTAACCCTTGAAGAAAAAGCGGTATTAATGTGTGATCAAAGTGATGCGATACCCAGACTTGGAATCAAAAAATTCAATTGGTGGAGTGAAGCGCTGCATGGTTATGCCAATAATGACAATGTTACTGTTTTTCCAGAACCTATAGGTATGGCCGCCTCGTTTGATGATCAGTTATTGTATCGTGTTTTTGATGCGGTATCAGATGAAGCGCGGGCAAAATACAATCAATGGATTAAAAACGGTAATGAAAATAAACGCTTTTTAAGCCTTTCGGTCTGGACACCCAATGTAAATATTTTCAGGGATCCGCGTTGGGGCCGTGGTCAGGAAACTTATGGGGAAGATCCCTATCTTACTTCCCGAATGGGAATCTCGGTTGTAAAAGGACTACAGGGTCCGGCAGATGCTAAATACCGTAAACTTTTAGCCTGTGCCAAACATTTTGCTGTTCACTCAGGACCAGAATGGAGCAGGCATGAATTGAATTTAAATAATGTAGATCCTCGTGAGTTGTATGAAACGTATCTGCCGGCATTTAAAGCACTCGTACAGGATGCTGATGTGCGCCAGGTAATGTGTGCTTATCAACGTTTAGATGATGAACCCTGCTGCAGCAATACCAGATTATTGCAGCGTATTCTAAGAGATGATTGGGGATTTAAATATCTGGTAGTTTCAGATTGTGGTGCTGTAACTGATTTCTATACGACTCACAAAGTTTCATCAGATGCCGTGCATGCTGCATCAAAAGCGGTTCTTGCCGGAACAGATGTCGAATGTGTCTGGGAGAAATATCCCTTTAAAGAACTGCCGGCAGCTGTTGCTAAAGATCTTATAAAAGAATCGGATATTGATAAGAGTCTGCTTCGTGTATTAGTGGGCCGTTTTGACTTAGGTGAAATGGATGATGATGCCATAGTGCCGTGGGCTCAAATTCCGGCATCGGTTCTTAACAGTAAAGAGCATCAGCAGTTAGCACTTGAAATGGCTCAAAAGTCCATGACACTTTTACAAAACAAAAACAGCATTCTTCCTTTAAATAAAGCAATAAATAAAATAGCCGTACTAGGACCAAATGCTGATAATGAACCCATGTTGTGGGGAAATTATAATGGAACACCCGTTAAAACAATTACCATTAAAGACGGAATAGAATCCAAAATTCCGGAAAATAAAATCTTTTATGATAAAGCGTGCGATTTAGTCGAGGATAAAGTAAACCAAAGCTATTTTAACCAAATTTCATTTGAAGGAAAAAAAGGAATGAAAGCAACCTATTGGAATAATCCAAATAGAGAGGGGAGCAGTGTCATCACCCAGCAGATTTTAAATCCTGTTAAAATGACTACTGCCGGTCAGCATGAATTTGCCTCAGGGGTAAAATTGGAAGGCTTTTCAGCAAAATATGAAACAGAGTTTTCAGCACAAGCAAACGATACGCTTGTTTTTAAAACAGGAGCTACTGGTGTTTTTGAATTACTGGTTGATGGAAAATCAATTGCAAAATATACCAATTGGCGTACTGTTCCGGGAAATATTTCATTTCCGGTTCAGGCGGGTAAAAAATATAAAATCGAAATTCTTTTTGCCCAGTCCAACAATTGGCAGGCGAATCTTGAATTTGATTTTGGAAAAGAATTTGACATTGATTTCAGTTCATTAATTCAAAAATTAAAAGGCATCGATACCGTAATTTTTGCAGGTGGGCTCTCTACTTTGCTTGAAGGAGAAGAAATGCCTGTTTCTTCCCCGGGTTTTAAAGGCGGTGACCGTACTGATATTGAGCTTCCGGCCGTTCAGAGAAAATGTTTAAAAGAACTTAAAGCGGCAGGTAAAAAAGTAATTTTTGTAAACTGCTCCGGCTCTGCAATTGCCTTAACGCCGGAGACAGCAAGCTGTGACGCTATTCTGCAGGCATGGTATCCGGGTGAATCCGGAGGTCAGGCCGTTGCGGACGTTCTTTTTGGAGACTATAATCCCGCGGGAAAACTACCTGTTTCATTTTATAAAAACTCAGATAAATTAGGTGATTTTGAAAATTATTCGATGAAAGGTCGCACTTATAGATACACAACAGATGTTTTGTTTCCGTTTGGTTTTGGCTTAAGCTACTCTAAATTTACTATTGGTGAGGCAAAATTGAGTAAAGCGGATATAAAACCGAATGAAAATACGCAATTAAGTTTTCCTGTAAAAAACGTTAGTAAACGTGACGGAACAGAGATCGTACAGGTTTATGTCAGAAAAGAAAAGGATACTGATGGACCTTTGAAAACATTGAAAGCATTTAAAAGAATCAATTTAAAAGCGGGTGAAAAGCAGCTTGTTACTATAGATTTACCAGCTTCTTCATTTGAGTTTTACGATGCCACTACTGTTGGAATGAAGGTAACATCAGGCTTATACGAGGTCTATTATGGTAATAGCTCAGATGCTAAAGATTTAAAAATGATTAAAGTATCTGTTCAATAAATTATTATGTGCAAAAGATAAATAATAACCAGATTGGAATTTTATTGTACAACTGAATCTTTTTTCTCTAATTTAGTTTGCATTCTGTTAAGTGAAAGAATTCCATATTATGATGAAGTTCTTCTTTTGCAAATAAAAATAAACCAATAACCAAATAATTAGTTATGAATTTTAAATATGCCTTATGTTTACTTCTCTTTACTTTTTTGAAATTAAACGCACAATCAGTGGTAAAAAGCCCCGATGGAAAACTCACAGTAGTTTTGGCTGTGGAGAATAATATGCCGGTATACAGTGTTTCGTATAACGGAAAAACTTTCCTGAAAAATTCACCCCTTGGTTTAAAAACAAATGTTGGGGATTTTACCACAGGATTAATTTTGAAGGCCAGTGCAGATCAAAAAAAGATTGATGAAACCTATCAGCTTCCTAATATAAAAAAACAAAGTGTACATTATACAGCTAATGAGGCTGTATTTTCTTTTACTAAAGAAGGGAAACAAGCTATTGATATCATATTTAGGGTCAGTAATAATAATGCAGCTTTTAAATATAAAATATATCCTCAAAAAGAAGCCCGCTCCTGTGTGGTGCAGGAAGAAGTATCCGGTTTTGTTTTACCGGAAGGGACCACTACATTTCTTTGTCCGCAAAGCAAACCCATGACAGGATTTGCCAGAACTGCACCAAGTTATGAAACATCGTATACACTAGATGATTCCATGGGCAAGAACGGAATAGGAGAAGGGTATACCTTTCCATGTCTTTTTAAAGTAAAGAATCAAGGATGGGTTTTACTATCCGAAACCGGCGTAGACAGCGGTTATTGTGGCAGCAGGTTAATGGGGCGAGATAAGGGATTGTACACGATAGGATTTCCAATGGAAGGAGAAAACAACGGAAACGGCACAACCGCTCCGGGGATACCATTAATGGGTGAAACGCCGTGGCGTACAATTACTATTGGAGAAACCCTGGCACCTGTTGTAGAAACCACTATTCCTTTTGATTTGGTTAAACCAAAATATAAAGCCTCTAAAGAATACCAATACACTAAAGGTTCATGGAGCTGGATTATCAAAATGGATAACAACACCACCTTTCCGGTGCAAAAACAATATATAGATTTCAGTGCGGCGATGGGATATCAGACTATCTTAATTGATGCACTTTGGGATACCCAGATCGGAAAAGACAAAATAGCCGAACTGGCCCAATATGGAGAAACAAAAGGAGTTGGTTTGTATTTATGGTACAACTCGAATGGATATTGGAATGACGCACCTCAGGGACCGCGTGGCATGATGGACAATGTAATAATGCGTCGTCAGGAAATGGCATGGATGAAAAGTATAGGTGTAAAAGGGATTAAAGTAGATTTTTTTGGAGGAGATAAACAAGTAACCATGAAATTATACGAAGAGATCCTGACAGATGCCAATGATTTTGGACTAATGGTTATTTTTCACGGTTGTACCTTACCAAGAGGCTGGGAGCGTATGTATCCAAATTTTGCCTCTAGTGAAGCGGTTTTAGCAAGTGAAAATCTGCATTTTGGACAAAAAAGCTGTGATAATGAAGCGGTTAATGCTGCGACACATCCTTTTATTCGAAATACAGTGGGAAGTATGGATTTTGGAGGAAGTGCTTTAAATCAGTTTTATAACAGTGAAAATGAACCCAATAAAGGTTCAAAACGAATAACTTCTGACGTATTTGCCTTAGCAGCTGCGGTGCTTTTTCAAAGCGGTGTACAGCATTTTGCATTGGCACCAAATAATTTAACCGATGCTCCCGCCTGGGCTATAGACTTTATGAAAGAAGTTCCCACGACTTGGGATGAAGTTCGTTTTTTAGAAGGATATCCTGGTAAATATGTAGTGCTTGCCCGCCGAAAAGGAACAAAGTGGTACATAGCAGGAGTGAATGCTCAAAAAGAAACGGCAAAACTAAAAATCAAGTTGCCAATGATTGCTTCCGGGGAAACATTAAGATGTTACCTGGATGATGAACATTTAAAGGGAACTGTAAAAACAATGAAGCTTAAAAACAGTCATGAGATTGAAATAGCAATTCCTTGTAATGGAGGAATGCTGCTATTGAATTAGTTCTGGATTATTGCCTTCATAAAGGGGCGTACACTGAAATAGCGTTTTTGTGAAATGACTCCGTAAAAAAAACTTAAAGGAAAGATGTTGCCTATAATGGTAAAAAAACAGAAATAGAATTTAAATATAAAAGAGTATAATATAAAAAAACCTAAAGCCTGTCTAAGGCTTTAGGTTTTTTAGCATATAAGGTACGACAGTCTGTCATTTATGAAGATCATGAAATAGTATAGACAAATTTTGAGTAGTCATGATTTGAGCTTATTTAGTAATTAATAGTACTCATGTTCAATCAAATTTACAGATTAAAACAAGTTTAAGGTATAGGTAAATGAGGTTGGGAGGGCAAAAACCTGATATTGCTCAAGTGGTCTTGGGCCACAGCTAGCCGATCCTACACCTAGTGTTTTAGTTGAAAGACAGAACACAGTTGAGGTACTGGGAGGTAAGTCAATTTTATACTCTACCGGATACATTTGCTCATCAGTATGGGGAAGAGCAGAGACCTGCATCAATTTTTCATCCGCTTTCACCATTAGCCAGGGCATATCTTTACCGCTTAGTTTTGCCCAACTGACTTCTTCATGGTTACCGCGTTCCATCGGTTTTTCATATTCGTATTGTTCATTTACGCCCAATTCGTAAAGGCCAACCTGAGCTGAACTCTTGCGATCGGAATAATTCTCGAAGGGACCACGACCTAAAAATTTTATGTGATCAAGCTTTTTGTCGAGTAACATCCGCACACCAATTCGGGCTAAGTTGATGCTTAAACCAACAAATTGAACCTGATTATCAACTTTTATTGACCCATCGCCTTTAATAGTATAAGTTGCTGTATGATAAACGCCAAAACCTTCTTTACCATCTGCTTTTGTTACAGAAGTTACTTTCACGCAGGCTTTATCAATAACTTCGACTTTAAAATCAACTACTGTATATTGAAGTGTCGTTACTCCGTACTTTTCCCATTGTTGATAAGCCCAGTCATCGTCGTTACGGTGAGAGGCGCGCCATAAATGCAGTTTAGGCGAACCATCTGAAGCTAAAATATTAATTCCATTTTTGGTCAGCTGATTCATAAACCCCGTTTTTTTATCAAAACTTACAGAAAAGTCTTTTCCGGAAATCACAGCTGATTGCGGGTTTTGCGCTAGTTTTACAGGCTGAGTGACTTTTAGTTCTTCTGCAGGAAATGTGTTTACAGGAAGTAAAAACTGCTCTGTTGCAACTTCAAAACCTTTATCAGCCCAAAGTGTTTTTTCTTTTAAGCGGTATGAAACGCGCAAATAGTATTTAGTACCTGCTTTTGGATGCTCTGTTTTATAAGGAATATTTGCCGCAAAAACTCTTTTTTCTCCCCATGTGGGACGGATTTCAGTTTTACCATTATCAATTTCCTGCCCGTTTTCGCTTAGACTCCACGAGAGCTCAAAACCATCAAGGGAAATAAATTGATACTTGTTCTTAATTTTAAGACCGCCATTAGCAGGATCCGTTAGTTCGGTATCGATCCATTGAAATGCTTTTTTCATTTCAGGATAATGTGGCTTTACATTGTTTCCTTCGGTTGCACGATCGTAAGAAACCACTCCTTTATGAATGAAATAATGATCATTTGGATACTCGCCAAAGCCTCCTCCGTAGGCTAAGATTGGGTGATTCGGATCGCGCTTGTTCCACAATGCCTGATCCTGGAACTCCCAGATAGCACCACCCAAAATTTCAGGATTTTGATCAAAAGCTTTAGAGTATTGGTCAAGAGAGCCCATAGAATTAAACATAGCATGAACAAACTCACAGATATAAAGTGGTTTGGTCAAACCCCAATTTCTGGCCATATCAACATAATCTGCTGCACTGCCATACATACGGCCATCGAGGTCAGCAGGATTATTTTTACCGCTTCCAAACCTTTCGTAGTGAACAAAACGAGTAGGGTCTATAGCCTTAACAGCAGACATAGCAGCCTTGAGATTCGTACTGATGCCGCCTCCTTCATTTCCAAGCGACCAGATAATTACCGAGGGATGGTTTTTGAAATTCTCAACATTGGCCACATTGCGGTCAATAATAGCTGCTTTTATTGTTGTTTCTTCATCAAATCGGGTATTATAACCGTGGTATTCCATATTGGCTTCGGCAACCAGCCAAATTCCCCATTCGTCACAAAGCTCATACCAGCGTGGGTCATTTGAATAATGACTGGTGCGGATGTGATTACAATTCCCCTGTTTAATTACTTCCAGATCACGAATCATCTGCTCTTCAGTTACGGCATGACCTACATCGGACCAATGCTCATGACGGTTTACACCCTTCAACTTGATTGGCACTCCATTTGCCATGAAAATTCTTCCGTTGATTTCTACTTTCCGAAAACCTATTTTTGATGATATTATTTCGCCTTCTGAACTGGTCAATACAACGGTGTACAGATTAGGGGTTTCAGCAGTCCATTTTAGCGGATTATCGACCTTGATTTTTACATTTAATAACTCTTCGTTATTGGATTTAAGGATGTTTCCAGTGGTACTGCCTTTGCCTATTTCTTTGTTTTGGTTGTCGTAAAGTGTGACGGTAAAATTTTGTGCTTTGGAGGTTTTATCACTATAATTTTTAATTTTAGCAGATACATCCAATGTTGCATCTTTATAGTCTTTATCTAAATCTGTTTTTACAAAAAAGTCACGAATATGCACTTGTGGGGCGCTCCAGAGCGTTACATTGCGAAAAATCCCGTGTAAACGCCACATATCCTGGTCTTCCAGCCAAGTACCGGAACTATATTGATATACCTCTACAGCAATCATGTTTTTACCAGGCTGCAGATATTGGGTTAGGTCAAACTCGGCGGCATTACGGCTATTTACGCTAAAGCCTACTTTTTTACCATTTACCCATAAAAAAAATGCACTGTCAACACCATCAAATGTAATAAAATTACGGCGCCCTATCCATTGTTCAGGAATAGAAAATTCCCTGCGATAGCTTCCCACAGGGTTTCGCTCATTATATGCTGTATAAGATTTATCAGGCTCACTCATGACATGTGGATAATCTTTTTTGATGGTATAGCCTAAGTTTCTGTAAAAAGGTGTCCCGTAACCTTGCACCTCCCAGTTGGAGGGAACAGTAATTTCTTTCCAGCCGGAAACATCATAATCAGGCCTGTAAAAATCGACAGGTCGTTTTTCCGGTGTGTTCACCCAGTTAAATTTCCAATCCCCATTAAGACTTTTGCAAAACGATGAAGCATGTCGCTTGGCTGTCAAAGCTTCCTGGAGGCTGCTATAAGGCATTAATGTGGCGTGATAGGCTTCTTTGTTTATACCGAGTAATTCTGGGTTTTCTATTTCAGGTGGAATTAGAATTTCTGCAGCAGTAGTTTGGGCAGCAGTATGGTTTAAGAAAGATAGTGACAATAAAATAAATAGTAAGAAAGTGTTTTTTTTCATTGGTATTTAATTGTTTTTTTCAGTTTGACGCCATGTTGTCTTTACGATAAGAGCTGGGTCTGTACTATGTGGTTATTCAATTACGTCTAAAGTAAAAAAAAATAGTATATGATTTTTCCTGGATTGATTATCAGAACTGATAAATAAAATAGAAGCAATAATTGGAGTAAATTGAAAAATGGGCCAAAATTTAATTATGAAAACTCTGGCAGTATAACAGACTTTAATATACTGAAAAACAGCGCATTAAAATGCGCTGTTTGACCAAATTACTAACTTAACTTAAACTACCAAAATTTATTTACTTAATAACCAGGATTGTTATCACTTGGTTTTATATTAGGATTTGAAGATGTTTCTCTGTTTGGTATTGGCCATAATTCACTTTTACCAGCCTGAAAACCAGTACTGGCTAATTCTGTATTGGCGTTACCCCATCTTATAATATCATCAAATCGGCTTTGCTCGCCGGCAAATTCTACTTTACGTTCATGAACAATTGCAGCAAAAACAGCCTCTTTTGTTGGGGCAATAGTAGTGGTTAAACCTGCGCGGTCTCTAACTTCTTTAATATACGCTATGGCAGTCGTTTGAGAACCTCCTGCTCTTTGGTTTTCACATTCTGCTTTCATAAGCAATACATCTGAATAGCGCATCACTTTGAAATTTATACTGGACTGTGTAGCTTCATCCTCTCTTTTGTAATAGTTCTGGTATTTTTTCCATCCCGCATTTCTAATACCTGCTGATGTACTAAAGTTTTGCGCTGTCATAGTACGGGTTCCGTTTAAATATTTTGAACCTGGTACATAAAAAGTATCTCCAAAACGCAAATCTCCCGCCTCATATGAGTTTAACAGATTATCTGGCGGATAGACATTGAACCAGCTTAAATTGCCATATTCCTGACCTCTAAGCGTTGACTCCGCAAATCCTGTTCCGCCACTATTACCGGCATCATCCCATTTATTACCTGTTCCGTTGTTTTCATTAAATTCAATTTCAAAAATGGATTCTTTACCATGTTCGGTTTCATCCATAAAGTTGTTATAGAAATTACCTTTATCTTCAAGACTAAAGCCTATAACACCATTAAATGCAACCAAAGCTTCGTCATATTTCTTTTGGTATAAAAGTACTTTTCCTAAATAAGCATAAGCGGCTTCTTTGGTGGCTCTTCCCACTACTTCAGCACTTTTAGATAATAAATTTTGAGAAGCAAATTCGAAATCGGCTCTAATCAAATCATAAACTTCTGCTTTAGGACTTCTTGCGGCACCTGTGATAGTTCCTGTTTTGTAAATTGGTAAATCACCAAAACGTTTCACTAAAAGAAAATAGTAATAAGCTCTTAAAAAATGGGCTTCTCCTAAAAATTTATTTTTTTGCTCTTGTGATAAAACGGAAGTTGGTAAAGCCATAATTTTGGCTTCATTATCTAAAACAAAATTAGCTCTGGATATTCCTAAATAGCAAGATTCCCAATAATACTGAATAATATCATTTCCTGCGTTAAAAGAAAAATCCTGAAAAGGTTTTTTATTCCCTTCTAATTGTGGATTTCCGGCAGCATCCTGCGCCATTAGATCCATCGCAAAGGAAAAATTACGTGCATAAAGTCCTCTTGTCTGCAAATTTGCATAGGCTGCATTTACAGAAGATTCTACCTGCGCTGCGGTTTTAAAGAAAGTGTCCGGCGATAGCGTGTTTGGATTCGTTAATTCTAAATCCGATGTATCACATGAATTTAGGGCTAAAATTCCGAACATTGCTGCAACTATATATATTATTTTTTTCATCATCTTATAAATTAAAATTTAACATCAAGTCCAAAAATCACTGATTTAGGCTGTGGATATCTTCCCAGGTCAATACCTGCAGAATTCGCGTTCCCATCTGTACGGGCAATTTCAGGATCTAAACCAGAATATTTTGTAATTGTAACAAGGTTTTGCCCGCTTACATAGAATCTTATATTTGAAAAATGACTGCCAAATGTTTCTCCTGAAAGTGTATATCCCAAAGTAACATTTTTCAATCTGGTGTAAGAACCATCTTCAATATAACGCTGATTAGCGGATGACCAGTTGATATCTGCACCCTGCGCTCTTGGTAAAGTAGCAGATGGATTGGTAACAACGCCGTTGACAACATTTGCTCTGTCTAAAACATCTGTACTGGCATTAAACAAACGATTCATTCCTTTTAAATCAAAAGTATTCGCATTATAAATATCATTACCCTGAACTCCTGTTATGAAACAGTTGAAATCGAACTTTTTATAGGCTGCCGTAAGGTTTAAACCATAGGTAAAATCCGGATACGGATTCCCGATATTTGTTTTGTCATCTGAGTTGATTACCTTATTGCCATCACGGTCAACAATTCTGATATCCCCTGGTTTCACAATAGTTTGTCCTGGTCCAAAAACAGCATCTACTTCTGCCTGGTTTTGATAAATTCCATTGGTTTGGTATCCATAAAAATAGAATAATGGCTGACCTACTTCCAGTCTTGAGAAGTTTTCTAAACCGGCTCTTGCAGTTGGACCGCCCAATACACTAGTCACTCCCGGCGCTAAACTGGTTACTTCATTTTTACTGGTTCCTAAATTTGCTATGGCTGACCATGTAAAATCTCCTTTTCTGTCATTATACCCTAATGATATTTCATAACCGGTTACTTTTACATCGGCAATATTTTGTGTCTGGGTTCCTCCACCGGCAGATCCTACAGAGGCAGGTAACGGAACAGCAAAAAGAATATCACTGCTTTTATTATTAAAATATTCAAAAGATCCGGTAAATTTTTCATCAAACAAACCAAAATCCAAACCTATGTTTCTGTCCTTTTTAGACTCCCATTTTAAGTTAGGATTAGAAGCAACTCCCAGAGAAACTCCCGGCGCATTTCCTCCATTAATGGGATAATTATAATCGGCAAGTAATGTAGCGGCGTATTGATAATTGTCTATTCTGTCATTTCCTGTTGTTCCTGTACTTGCCCTAAGTTTTAATGTACTAAAAACAGAGTTTGCCATGAAACTTTCTTTAGCTATATTCCATCCTACTGCCACGGAGTAGAAATTACCCCAGCGGTTATTTGCACCAAAACGGGAAGAAGCGTCTCTACGGCCTGAAACAGCAAATATGTATTTATCATCATAATCGTAGTTGATACGGGCAATATATCCAATATTTTTTTCCACATAGTTAGCAGAACTCAAACTTCCTTCATTGTATCTCAGCTGATCTATTTCATCTGAAATATTATAGCGGCTTCCGGCTACTAAATTTTGTGATTTTCCATCAATTTTAGTAATAACCCCTAATACTTCAAGGTTATGTTTGGCAGCAATAGTCGTTTTATAAGTTAAACTATTATCAAAAACAATAGTTTGTCCCTGAGTGTTTGTTTCATTAGTGGTAGAATAGGCTTGTTTATGGTAGGAACCATCGCTGTAACTGGGAACAAACGTATGATCTTTACCTGTGTAGTAATCTAATGAAACCTGCGATCTGAATTTTAAGCCTTTATAAATTTCTAATTCAGCGTAGATATTTCCTATTATCGATAAATTATTAATTTTTTGATATCCTAAATTTGCTACACGTACAGGGTTTTCGGCATCATTACCGTCAACGGCACTCGGGCCTTGATATCCGCCTAAACTGGTATCATTGTAAACAGGTAAATAAGGGGCCATTTTAATAGCGTGTTCTAATAATGTTCTTCCTCCTGAACTACGTTCCGGATTGATGGTATTAAAAGAGATACCAATATTACTTCCTACCTTTAGTTTTCCAATATCCTGTGTATTATTAGCTCTAAAAGAATAGCGTTCAAAGCCTGTATTGATAACAGCTCCTTCCTGCTTTAAATATTCGGCAGAATAACGGCTTGTAGATGTCTCAGTACCATTTGAGAAACTCAAATTATAATCCTGCATCAAACCACTTTGAAAGATTTGGTCTTGCCAATTGGTGTTTATATTTCCAAATTCAGCAGCTCTTGCCGTTAAATCACTTCCTAAATCTTTAGCATATTGAAGATATTGCTGTGTATTTAAAACATCATATCTTTTGGTAATGGTTTGGGATCCTATGTACGTACTAAAATTTAGCTGGCCCGGGCCTTTTTTTCCTTTTTTAGTTGTGACCATAATTACTCCGTTAAAAGCTTTTGAACCGTATAAAGCCGTTGTTGAAGCATCCTTTAAAACAGACATTGACTCTATATCATTAGGACTTAATCCGGATAAATTACTGGTCAAAACACCATCAATTACATATAGAGGAGCACTGTTTCCCATAGTAGCCAAACCTCTAATCGTAACTGTAGGATTAGAACCCGGAGCACCATTTACAACTGTAACACCCGCAGCCCTGCCCTGTAAAGCTGATTCTGCATTAGTAATAGGCACTGCCGCAATATCTTTTGATCCTACTGTTGAAATTGCTCCGGTTACTTTTGTTCTCTTTTGAGTTCCGTAACCTACTATAACCTCATTTAAGTTTTGGGTAGACAGGGCTAATACAACATCTATTGTAGTTCTGGTACCGGCAGTTATCGTCTGCGAAATCAATCCTACATAAGAATATGTTATTTTGTCTGTAGCGTTAACTCCTTTTAAAGAGTATTTACCATCAAAATCTGTTGAGGCGCTATTTTTTGTACCTTCCACATTAACGCTGGCACCTGGTAAAGGAAATCCTGAAGGATCAGTAATCACCCCCTGTATCGTCTTTGATTGTGCCATTATATTCTGACTGCTAATTATTAGCAATGCAATTATTGCAAATTTTAATTTTAACATCATTTTAATTTGGTTTTTTGATTAGTTTAAATAGTTTGTTTGGTTGTAAAGTTTAGTTATTGTAATAATTATAATTTGAGCTAATGGGCTATTTTTTTTTTTAAATCTGAAAACGTACTTCTAAAAAGAGCTGGCTAAGATTTTAATAAAAAAGAGCTTTTAACTACATTCTTTTTGGTTTTTAGTCCATACTTAAAATTGTTTTTTAAATTGTTAGTAATAGTTTTTAGTTTAGTTGATTGTATTACGTCAAAAGTATAATGTTAACATAAAATTCACATACTAAATATGATGCAAAAAGTATAAAATTTGTAGCATAAAGTTTATAATAATGGGGTATTCGGTGTTTTTGTATTAATTTTAAATTAATAAGTGAAAAAATATATTAATATTTTTTAGATATAATTTTTTTATTATTTGTAAAAATTAAAGACTATTTATGTGTATTAATGATTTATTAAATGATTAAAAGAAGTTAATTCAATGCAAAAAATCAGATTAATGGTTTGTTGTAAATTACTTATGCTATTCATCTGGCAAACTCAAAAATTTTGAACTATAGAGGCAATTGAGTTATTTATAAAGCAAAAAAAAGACGGTATAAACCGTCTTTTATCTTCTTTTAAAATTTTACTGTTTGTTGTTATGAGTAGGGAGGTATCCGTATTTTTCTTTATAACATTTTGTGAAATAAGAAGGAGAACTAAAACCTACCTTAAAACTAATCTCGGTTATGGTGTCGTTACCGAGTTCTATTAATTCTTTTGCTTTTTCTAAACGTACATTACGGATAAATTCATTTACAGTTACTCCTGTTAGTGTTTTAATTTTTCGATACAACTGGCTTCTGCTCAAAAACACTTTCGAGGCCAAAACTTCGACACTTAATTCCGGTTTACTAATGTTTTCATGAATGTAATTCAGGATGTTTTTTATGAATTCATTATCTAAAGTGGTTGTTTTTTCTTTTGCTTTTGGAGTAATTCCGTTATAAAATTTATTAAACATAATTTGCCTGCTGTTAATGAGCTGTACTAAACTGGATCTTAAAATATCCATATCAAAGGGTTTGCTCAAATACAGGTCTGCGCCAGAGTCAATTCCTTCTAATTTATCTTTAATTAATGCTTTTGCAGATAACATCATTAGAGGAATATGGCTCGTTTTTAAATCGGCTTTAATATTTTTACACAATTCTAAACCGTTCATAACCGGCATAATTACATCTGTTAATATTAAATCAGGTAGTTTTTGCAAAGCTAACTCTAAACCAATCTGACCGTTTTCTGCTGTTATGACTTTATATTCTTTTTTGAGTTCATTTTTTAAATAATTTCGCAGTTCGACATTGTCTTCAACTATCAAAATGGTATGAACCCGATCTTGTTTCTCCTGATTATCTGGTGATACTGTTACTTTTTCCTCAATAGGTGTAAAGTTTATTTTTTTCTCCTTTTTAAATTCTTCAGGTACTATTTCGTTTTCATTAAAAAAATCCTTTCCAATAGGGAATAATAGCTTAAAAGTAGTGCCTGCGCCCAGTTCACTTTCTACTTCGATTATTCCTTTATGCAGTTCTACAAATCCACGAACAACTTCCAGTCCTATTCCTGTACTTCCGTAATAAGTTTTATTTAAATTATTTACCTGATAGAAACGGTCAAAGATTCGCTTAATATCTTTTTTATCTAATCCGGTGCCTGTGTCTTCAATAATAACCTTAAAGTAAGCATTAATGCTGGAGGAATTTATTAACGGAAAATGTCTTAATTCTTCGTTAAACACTATTTTGATCTTTATTATTCCGTTATCAGGTGTAACTTTAAAAGCATTGGAAATAAGATTAAAAATGATTTTTTCGAACATTTTGGGATCGATCCAATCTTTTAGTACTACTTTGTCAGAGTCAAAAACAAGTTTAATTCCGCGACTTAATGCTTCTTCGTCAAAATAACTCACAATTTCTTTTGTAAAATCAATTACGTCAATTAGCTGTAATTGAAGGGTCATTTTATTAAACTGCAGTTGATTAAAATCCATTAACTCATTGATTAATCGTGAAAGCCTTTCGGAACTTTTTTGAATGGTCTGCAGTTTATTTAATACAGTGTCTGGTAAATCAGGGCTATTATTTTTAATTATATCTGCTAATGGATTTAAAATTAAAGTTAGCGGGGTTCTGAACTCATGTGAGATATTGGTGAAAAATTGTAATTTTTTATTATTTAACTTTTCAATTTGAATGGCCTTTTGTTTTTCAAATTGTATAATTTGTTTTTGTTTAAAACGATTTTGATAGTATTGATTGCCAAAATGAACTGCAGCCAATAGGAGTAGGGCATAAAAGAGATAGGCAAAAGAAGTTTTCCACCAAGGGGGTAAAACTTCTATTTTTAGTTCTAATGGCGGGCTCCAGACTCCGTTTTTTTCGGCTGCTTTAACCTTGAAAACATAGTGTCCCGGGGTTAAGTTCGTGTAAGTTGCCGAGTGTTTATTACCAACATAATTCCACGAATCCTCGAAACCTTCCAGATAATAAGCAAATTCATTTCTGGCCGGAAGAGAATAATTAATGGCAATAAAATCAATTGTAAATACAGACTGATCGTGTTTGAGTATTATTTTTTTTGTTTCGGATATTACTTTTATTAAAGGTGAGTTCTCTTCAAGCGGTCCTACGGATTTATTAAAAATTTTCAGATCACTTAAGTAAATAGGAAGCTGTTTTTTACTTGTAACTAAATTTGCAGGATTAAGATAGTTTAAACCCTCATAGCTTCCAAAATAGAGCACTCCGTTTTCATCTTTAAGGACAGCATTATTATTGAAGTCATTTCCCGGTAAGCCATCATACGTGGAATAATTTATGGCAGTCTTGTTTTTTAAATTTAGTTTTGTTATACCCTTCTTTCCGCTTAACCAGATGTCGTTATCATTAGATTCTACAATCGACGAAATTGATTTTTCACGAAGCCCTTCAAAATTGATATACCACTTGAGGTAATCTGTTTTTTTATTATAGCTGAATAATCCGGCGCCATCAGTACCAATCCAGATTTCTTTGTTTTTGGACTCATATAAAGTGTTAATGGTATGTGTGCTTTTGTGATTTTTAAACTTTTCAGACATTTTATCCCGAAAAGAAGTGACTGAAAAAGAAACATAATCATTTGTTTTGACCTGATATAAACCCGTTGTTGAACCAACCCAGACTGCATCATCTGAATCTGCCATTACCTTTCTAATGTCTAAGTTTGTCAATCCGTTTGTATAAAACGGTTTAGAATCGCAATGGTGAAATTTACCGTCTGATGGAGTATAATAATGCAGCCCTTTTGAAAAGGTTCCTATCCAGATTACACCTCGGGAATCTTCAGCAATACTCATAATATTGTCTGAGGTTAAATCAGGAGTGTTTTTTGTGCTGTAATTAATAAAGTTTTTGCTTCCTTTCTTTAGAAGAAAAATCCCTTCATTCCAGCTTGATAGCCAGATATTCTGCTTTTTATCAATAAAAACATTTGTGATATTATCGTTGGTTAATCCGGAATAAAAGCTGCTATTTGATTTTGTAATATGTTTAAAGCTTTTGTTCTCAGGGTTATAAATATCGACACCGCCGCCTTCCATAGAAATCCATAACTGGTCTTGCTGATCTTTTGCAACACTGGTAACACAATTGGTTTGTAAGGATTGTGGATTTCCGGGCAAACTTTCGATTACGCTTACCTTACTGTCTATTTTATCAAAAATACCTAAACCTTTGTTGTAGTAACCCAGCCAAATTCTATTTTCTTTATCTAAAAATAAAGACCAGACAGAATTAGAACTTAAACTACGAATATTGAATTTGTTATTTACATACTTTTTTTGAACAACCCCTTGATCGTTGACTACAATTAAACCATCATTTTCTGTAGCACAGAGAATCGTTTTAGCATCTGTTGCCAAGATCGACATGATTCTTTTTTTTGTAATAGGATAAGAAACAGCCTGTTTTGTTTTAGAATATAAATCTACTTTCAGAAGACCTTTAAATCCATTACCAATCCATAAGTTTTGGGCACTGTCAAAAAACATAGAGATGATAGTTCCTGAGAGTAATTCATTGTCTTTGTCAATGTTTACTTTTTTAATCTCATTTTTTATGGGATCTACTACTTTTAAACCAAAGTTAGTGCCCAGATAAAGAGTTCCTTTTTTGTCTTTTACCAAGCAGTTAATGAGGTAATTTGTGGTATTAGCAACATCTGGTTTTATTTTGGTAATTTCTCTGGACTTTATATTGAGCCTGAGCAAACCACTATTAAATGTTCCTAAATAAAGATTTCCATTGTTGTCCTCGATAATACTTTTGACGGAAATGACCGTTTCCTTTTTGATTTTTTTTTGAATATCAATACTTTCAAAAGTATTTAAATTTCTATTGTATAGGCATAATCCTTCGTCAGTCCCTACCCACAACCGGTTGTGTTTGTCGACGTAAGCAGCATAAATCAGATTGCTATTAATAGAATTGCGAAGCCTTGAATTTTGCTCGTATGCTTCATAATTTATACCATCATATTTATATAAACCGGCACCATTTGTCCCATACCATATTACGCCAAACTGATCCTGTGTAATGGTATAAATGCCGCTCTTTGAAGTCTCATTATTTGGTAAACGAAATTGATAGTTTTCAAATGTATTTTGAGAAAACATATTATTTATGATAAAAAATAAGATGGCGCAGACTCTAAAATATTTTTTTTGGGACATTATAAAATGATTAGTAAATTAAAATTAAATATATAATATTAAATCCAAAACCAATTATTTGTTTTTCAAAACAATATATAATAGTGGTTATTTTGAGCTTTAAAAAAAGGTATTGCATTTTTTTTACTCGCAGAGAGAGCTATTATAAAGCTGGTTTTATGCTGTATCTTCTAATTTAATCTTCTGTTTTTTTGTCATTAGCTCTTCTTTCATTTAAATCTTTTTCAATCTGAATTTCTAATTTTTTATCTATTACATAAAAAAGCAAAAGAACTGCACTTATAATAAATATAAAGCCGGGATAGATACTTATAGAAAGTTTGATTCCTTCAACTGCGGCTGGTACCTGATTGACCTCTTCGGCTACGTAACCATATTTAGACAGAAAAGCAGCGCCTAATGCACCACCAATACTGATCCCTATTTTTAATCCGAAAAGCATTGCTGAAAAAACCATTGCAGTTGCTCTTCGATTGTTTTTCCATTCACTATAATCGGCTACATCGGCCATCATTGCCCACAATAGCGGAATCGTGATTCCGTAAATGAACCCATGTAACAACTGGGTTATAAAAACCAATGCAATAGCTGTTCTGCTGTAGAAATTAAAAACGAGCAAACTAAGAGCAGATAAGAAAATAAAAATGATGTAGATATTTCTTTTACCAAAGGAATCAGCAAGCGATTTTGAAGATACAATTCCAAAAATCATGAAAATAATTCCTCCGGCATTAAAGAGGCTAAATGCCGAAGTGGGAACGTCTTTTGGCCACTGAAAATCTACAAGTCCCATTGCGGTTAATGAATTATTAAGTCCATTAACGAGTGACGTAAAACCAATATCATTCAAAAAATCAGTTTGAGCAGCAGGATCCAGATAATATTTAAAATAGAAAACATACATTCCGCCTTTTAACGATAAGGTTATAAATACCAGAATGGTAACCAGTAACATAACCAGCCACGGTCCGTTTTTACATAAATCAATAAAATCCTGTTTAACTGAAGATTCCTGATTCTTTGCAGGTATAATTCTTTCTCTGGTAGTAAAAAAAGTAATGAGCAGGCAAATCACCCCAACAACAGCAAACAGTATCATCGTATTTTTAAAACCAACTGCTTTATTGCCATGTCCAAAAATTAGGACCAATGGTAATAAAAGCGACTGAATTATAAATTGGGCTATCATAACAGCTACAAAACGATAGGAGGAAAGGCTGTTTCGTTCTTTCATGTCGCCTGTCAATACACCGCTCAAGGCCACATAAGGCAAATTATTGGCGGAGTAAATCAGTACCAAAAAAAAGTACGTCAGTAAGGTATATATGATCTTGCCGTTTGCTCCAAAATCAGGAGTTAAAAAAGAGAGGACAGAAGCAATTCCAAAAGGTAAGGCAGTCCATAATATCCAGGGTCTGAATTTTCCCCAGCGTGTCTGAGTACGATCAGCAATAACTCCCATAATGATATTAAAAAAAGCACCAATAAAGCCACCTACAAAAATAATTATACTAGCGGTTCCGGCGGGTATTTTATAAACATCGGTATAAAAGAAAGCCAAAAAAGTCAGCAGAGTCTGAAAAATCAAATTTGCTGCAAAATCACCTAAACCGTAGCCTATTTTTTCCAGCACAGAAAGCTTTTGCGATGTTTTACTCATAATGTATACGGGTTTTTTGTTCTTTTTTTACTTACTGTGTTACTTTAAAAAAAATATTTAAAACTGATTGTCTATCAGAAAAACGAAACCTTTCATTTGTGTTTCGTTGCTAATAAATCAGGAGAGTAAAAATAGTTTGAAATCTCAAAAGGGATTATCATTTTTGAAGCCTTTAATAGTTCATTTGAAGCATTATTTAGTTTTAGTAAATCTATTATATAAATTGCTGTTTTAGTTTATCATCATGAAAAAAACTTAAAAATCTCCGTTGTTATTGTTGTTTTTCTATTGATTTGTAGTTGTTTACTGTTTTTTGGAAATGTATTACAAAGGAGAATAGTAAACGAAATAAGTCTCACTCTTTCCTGGTTTGGATACATTCTGAAAAAATTAAAATCCTGATTATCTAAAAAGGATTTGGAAAATAAAAGTGCCTGTAAATAATGGAATGATTTTTTAAGAAGCTGCTATTTTAAAAAATTATTGTAATCGGTAAATGGAATAAAAGGCAACCAGTTGCATTTTTCTTTATGGTTTATTTTTCAGCTGAATGAGTCTGTTTTAGTTATAAGGATCAGTTTTTAGCTCATTAATAAATTGATTTTAGTTTTGTTTTTAATCTTAAAAAGTGAAATAATGATTTTTATTTCGATTTTTTTTGACAAATTGTTTTAAAAATTAAAAAACAACCGATTGTTTTTTAGTTGTTTTTTATATATTTGTTCTAAGTATTTATCAAGCGAACCTCATCAAATTTGAATTGATTTTCCTCACTCACTTTTAGCGATGACAAAGACAGTGTTTGCAGATTTGTAAAAACGCAAGACAATTTAATAAAGTTTAAAATTAAAGTTATTAAAAAATTAAAACATGATTATAAATAATTTCATAGGTGAACCGCTGGTTAAAACCCGAATTTTAATAATGATTTTTATCTTAATTATTCCAGTTTTTGTCATGAGTCAAAATAAAAAGAAAATAGAAAAATCAGAACTCACAAGACCTCAATACCGGAATCTTTTTGCAGCAGCGGGCTACAGCCAAATTGAAATAGACAAAAAGTTATCCAAAGCCTATTATGATGTTTTTGAAGGACCAAATCGGGTATATTTTGAAGAAGGTGATTCGTTAGGATATGTTTCTGATCTAAAAAATAAAGATGCCCGCACCGAAGGAATGTCTTACGGAATGATGGTTGCGGTTCAGTTCAATAAAAAAGAAGTTTTTGATCGTCTCTGGCGATGGTCGGTAAAATATATGCAGCACCAAAGTGGGCCACGAGAAGGTTATTTTGCATGGAGCGTGAATCCGCAAACCAAGAAACAAAATTCTCCCGGTTCTGCCTCAGACGGAGAATTGTATTATGTAACCAGTCTGCTTTTTGCATCGAATAAATGGGGAAATGAGACAGGAATAAATTACTACAAAGAGGCCAGAAAAATATTGGATGCCATGTGGAAAAAAGATGGTACTGATAATGTGCATAATATCATAAATATAGCACATAAGCAGATATCCTTTGTGCCGGAAGGCGGTGGATATAACTGGACAGATCCGTCTTATCATGTTCCTGCATTTTATGAAATATGGGCATTGTATGCCAAAGACGGGCATGAGCAGTTTTATAAAGAATGTGCCGATATTTCACGTGATTTTCTGCACAAAGCCTGTCATCCTGTAACAGGACTGACTTCAGATTATACGGAGTTTAACGGCGAACCGCATCCAACGCCCTGGATGCCTCCTGCATTTCGTTATGATTCCTGGCGCGTTCCTATGAATATAGCAATGGATTATACCTGGTACGGAAAAGATAAAAAATGGCAGGAAGATTATGCTAAGCGATTTCAAAATTTCCTTAGATCTAAGGGATTAGATACTTATGAAGATCAATTTAATCTGGATGGTTCTACTCCTGATTTTATTCTTCAGGCTGGTCCGGTCAAGAAGCTCAGACACTCGATAGGTTTAGTAGCAACAGCGGCTACTGCATCATTAGTGAATCAGGATAAAGAAAGTATCGATTTTGTCCATGCTGTCTGGAATGCCAAACTCGAACCCTATGAAGATGGTTATTTTGACCCTTACTACGATGGGCTGATGTATCTTTTTAGTCTGATGCACCTTAGCGGAAAATATCAAATTATAGTTCCGGAAGAAAAATAACTTTTAAAGAAAAAAGATATTCACTGACAGATTAAAAAACTACAAGTATCTTATTGAGGAGAAATCACATTCCGTAAAACGCTTCGGTACAAATTATATTGAAAGGAAAAATTTGACACAGAACTCATCTTAAAGACTAAATCGAAGAACGATATGCTTTAGTAAAAGTTTGGTCGCTTTGATTGCCATTTTAAAGATTTATGTTTGGTTTTGAGTTTAGGAAATTAATTGTTTTGTAGGTTAACTTAACAGCACTCTAATCCATTTTCCCTGAAAATATGGGATTTTAAATTTTAAAGAAATAAAACAAAAATTATCGAATTACAAAAAAGCCTGATAAATAACGATTTATCAGGCTTTTGTAATTTACTAGTAGCCCTAACGGGACAATTCTCGAACCATTTTGTAGATGATTTAAATAAAATAAATATTAAGCAATATTAAATTTTTCTGTTCAAATCCTATAACGGTCTAAATTATTTATTGTAAACTTCGTTTTCACTTTTGTTAAGATATTTTATTAACATAATTTATCATAGTATTAAGTTCGTCCGCAATCAATTTTCGGGTTTGCTTTTCTTCATAATATACATGAAAGTGTTTATTAGTATGCTTAATTTTTAATAATTGAAAAAATTTTGAATCTCTAATTTGTTCTAAATATAAAATTTGATCTGATGTTAAGTATTCTTTATAACTGAGAATTTTATCGACTAAATTTTCAATGTTTTCTTTGTGTCCATTTATAAAATCTAGATTTGTCATAACTAATCCCATAATCGAATAATATGAGCTTTCTAAAACACTCTTATTTAGAATTAGTTTTTCAACATAGTTACTGCTAATTTTTTTTAGTTCTATTTTTTTTTCATTCGATTCGAATGTCTGAACGAATGATGTGACAAGAGCGTTCAAATATTCAATTTTTGAATTAATCGCTGGTTTTAGCTTTTTCTTCGTTTGAATATAAGGAAGATATGATATAAAAAAATAAAAAATTAATCCAGCAACATAACTGTATGAAAGGTTTAAAACTACATTATTAATTTTCTCAGAATTATTTGAACTTCCAATTTCTCCAATGATTCCGAGTCCAACAGAAAAAATAATGTATAATGAAAGAACTGTTACGAGTAATAGAAAAAAAATAATTAATCTTTTCATTTGTTTTTTTTAAAGGGGGTTTTGACAAATTGCACAAAACGTTCTTGTACTAAATTAAGCCCATTCTTTGGATTTACCAAATCATCCCAGATACAAAACCAACTTTCCATTAAGCCTATTGACCAAATCCGTTCTAGTAGCTGTTAATAGCTGGCTTTTGCTTCAGTTCATTTATGTCTTAAATCACCATCATGAACTCTGTGTGTACCCATATTTAACGGAATATTATTAGAGGTTGCGTAAGCTATTAATTCAGTAAATTTTGCAATAGTATTTCTAACGGCTTCTTGTGTCCCTTTTTTTCCAGCAAAAACAGGAAGTTCGATTGGAATTCCTTCGGGATTTCTACTGTATTCGATTGAAAAATCTTCTCGGTCTTCTTCTGGAATTCTTGCCATATCACAGATCTCGTCAAATGAACTAGATATTCCAATTATATCTTCAATTTCACTACCTTTTAATGTTGAACGTAAAACAATTTCTGATTGAAAGTCTTGAAAATTAAATAATGCTTTAGCTTCAGATGATTTACGCTCTTTAAAATTTTCGGATGAAGCTATAAATTCTTTATTTTCCCATAAGGAATTAATGTTGACAACTATTTCGTCTTTTTTTGGTTTGTGCTTAAAAACCATCGCAAACTTTGTACTTGGTTTTACATAACCTTTAAAATCTCGTACATAACTTTCATCAGTAGTCCAACTAGCAATTCCTTCAAATAAATTATTATTAAGCAGAATTGGAACAATTTCTCCTTCGATTATAAATCTTTTTCTATAACAAGGTAGATTATAAGTTTTAAATTCTTCGGGAAGTTTTTCACATTGTTCTACTAGAATATCTGCAATTTCTCTTCTTCTTTCTTGATTTTCACTCCAACCATTTTGCCAATTTGACAAAGCAGTTAAAAACTCGTCTGTAAAAATTTCTGAATATTTTTTGGACATATGATTTTTTTTAAAGATTGATACTAACTTTCTCGGGCTACAAGCAGTTTGGGAATAGATTAAGCCCATTATTCGGATTCCAAATACAAAACCAATTTCAAATTAAACCTAATGCCCCAATTGCTTGTAGCGTGTGTTGGTGGCAGTTTTTATTTCGCCCGTTTTGATTCTATCTTATTTCCATTCTGTAATAAAAACAAATTTGAAATTTCTCCTTTTTCGTTCTTTTTAAACTGAATTTGTTCGAAAATTAGTGTAAATAAAAAATAAGATGAATTTAAAAATTGTTACAAGTTTCGTCAATAGATATTGGTTTAATGAAAATTTTTAAAATCAAGTCTGAAGATAAAACTAATTTTGAATTATAATCTGCATCACTTATTAAATCGGAAAAGTCATTACTATTCCTTTTTAATAAGTCTAAAATCCATCCAATAATAACCTCCTCATCATACAAAAAGAAAGTAAATTCAAATTTTTTTAATTGTTCTACTTTCGATAGGTTTTCACTACTCCGATATTCGAATTCTGCACGATCAATCCAATTATTATTAAACGATAAGAATATTAATCCGTCATCATTGTAATAAAAAACTGGAACTTTATTTTGCTTTATAATGATCTTATTAAATTCATTATGTTGCAAATATTTTTCAATTTCTAATTTTTCGCTATTAAGTTTTAATAGATTAACCCAATTTGGATAAAATTTTTGAGTTAGTTTTGAATTAAATACAACTTCAATCCATTCATCAATATAATCATACGAAAGAGAATTATTAATACAGTATTTTTTAGGAAGTGATTTAATTTCTGAAAAAAGATTTTCTAACTTCTTGTTTTCTTTTTTTTTCAAAATATCTTCAATAAACTCTGTAAGCAATTTGGCTACAATTTTATCTTCTTTTTTATCTCCTTCGGCAAACTGGAATGTAAAATTAGAATGTATTAAAAATCTAGCAAGGTCGTAAATATTTTTTTTGAAATAATATGAAGAAGCCTCGAAATGTGTATAAAATCCAGAATATGAATCATAACTTTGGAGAATATCTTCAAAGCCAAAATTATCTCTTTTTTCATTAGAGTAAAATAGTCGAGCGAATTCCTGTTCCCTCTTTTTCCATATGTGAATTGTTATACTATAGCTCATAGTGTATAGATGCTTTTATAGAAATAATAAAGAGATAGTACTTAATTTCGATTTCGCAAGATTTGGTTTTTAGCGAAATAATTTTAATTTTCAAGTGTATTTGTACCAATTATTAAAAATTCACGATTACTGCCGTTGTCTTTATTTAGGGCATATCCATATTGTCCAAGATCAATTGTATGTATTTTCATTCCAGGCTTACAATCTTTCATTAAATTAACCAAGTCCTCAATTGATGGAAAGCCATTATTTCGGTAAGATAAAACAATAACTGAATTAGAATGTATTAATAAAAGTTGCTTCAAATCACTCACAAAATTATTAATATTTTCAAATTCAATACTTTTACCAATTTGAATTTCATTATTTTTTTTAGAAAAATTAATATTTTCAAATATCTCATCATACCATGCAAGCCCTTCTAAAAAATGATATTTAGAGTGATAGGAAGTGTTTGTTCCACTTTTTTTTAAGTATGGCGGATCTATATATACTAAATCTGCGGTAACTGGACAATTTAGGGCAGGATAGTTAAAGGCTAAATTATTTTTATTATTTTCAAAAGTAACGTTATTTAATTCATCAATAAATCTAATAAATAATTCTTCAAAACTTCTTTCCCAAGTTTTTTTATTACCAAAATTGCCACTAGTGAAATTCTGGCGCATGGATAGATTATTTCTGTGAAATAGATTGTAAGGACGCTTTATGATACAAGATTGAAAAAGTAAATAAAAAGCACTAAGTTTTTTATTTTCAGAGCTTAAATCTTGAATGTTTTGAACAAATATATCTATCGTTTGATTTTCCTGTTTAGTAAAATAGATCTCATCAAAATGAGTTTCAATAGTGGAACGATAAATTTTATTAGCTTTCGGTTTTAATAATGCTACCGCTTCTTCGTAAGTTAATTCATTTTTATTCTCTTGAATTAATAATTTTCCAATTAGATAATTAAATTTGAAAATATCATTGTAATAAACTGTTTTTTCCTTTTTTTTTGCGAAGTAAGAAAAAACAGCACTCCCGCCAAAAACATCTAATACAGATTCAAAATCTATTTCAAGTTTTTCTATTTCTTCCCAAATTTGGTTAATTAGTTTTCTTTTAGAACCATAATATCTTGTAATTGGTAATTTTATTGGCATTTTTCTTTTATAAGCTTATCTAGTTTATCGTATTCAGGCTCGGCAATACAAAGCAAAGATAGCCCTTTTATCTCTTGCAGAGGTACTGCAAATTTGTAAGGTAAAGTGTTGAGGCCTTCCCTCTTAGTATTATATTCATCGTCAACCTCCAAATCAATAAAATGTTTATAGTGTTTTTCCAAGTTCTCACTATAGGATCCGACAATAATAAACTCTATATCAATACTTTCATTAATGAATTTTCTTAAGACTTTGTAAATGTTCGTGGACTTTACCAAATATTGCTCAATATATAATTGAGTAAGTTTGGTCTTTGCTTCCATAAAAATTAGCTTTTTTTCAGTTTTAATAAAAAAATCAACCTCATATTCCTGCTCTGTTGAAATGTCAATTTTGAAATTGCTTATGAAATCAAATTGATTTGAATGTAAAATATCCTCTATAATATCTTCGTAGTACTTTCTAATAAAATAAAAAGCAACATCAGGGCGAAGAGTTTTTACCACTGCTTTTTTTTGTTGTGTACTTGCTAAATGTGGTTTATGTTGAATATAGTTTTCATTATCTTGCTCTATCCAATGTAATAAATTATAATTTGAATCTAATTTTTCGGTAGAATAAATTCCTAATGCTAATTGTTTTTCTTCAGATTTAGATATAAAGAAGCTTGAACTGTTATATGGATTTAAATTTTGAACTAAAGCAACTTCTTCGAAAAAAACTTCAAAATCTGGGTGAATGAGAGCTAAGTTATCATCTGAAATATATAGGTTGTACACCAAATACGATAGTAATTTGTTTAATTCAGAGTTTTTGTTTTGTTTCTTAAATTCTTCTATTAAAGGACTTGTACTAGCAATGACCGCATTTTTTTTGTTAAAAACATTTAAAAACAAACTGAAAATTAATTCTGATAAATTTTCTTGTTTTATATATTTTTCGATTTGAATCGATTTTGCAGGAATTAAATAATCATCAACAGAATATCCCAAAAGGCTACCTGTTGTAGAATCATTTATACTGTAAAAGATGGGGTTTTCTTTAATATCAATTCCGTAATTATGAGATAAATAGGAGCGGTTAATCCAAAATCTATTTTCATCAATTTGCTCACTTTTTATTTTATCATCCGCTAAGATAGTGATAGGGAAAATAAATGGAGTTTTTTGTTGTCCATTCTTTGCAGTACTTACAGACTTGTTATATAATATTGTATTATCAAAAAGAGAAACACTTGATAAACATTTTTTTATTAAATCAATATCTATGTTATCAATCAAATCATTATCAATATCAAGCTTTTTGATATATGAAATTAATGTACTGTTTAAACTTTTTGCGTCACCTTTGAAAAAGACATTTTTTTCTAATTTATCTAAAAATAATATATTAGATGATTCAATGATTTCTAAACCAGCTGTAAAGATGTCAAAATCAAAAATATTGTCATTATAGAATTCACCAATAATCGAGAATAATTCCTTTTCATTTTCTAAAGAAGACTTTCGATAACCGCATTTGGCAATAAATGCTTCGGAAAATAAATCAGAGTAGTTGAATTCTGGAATAGTTTGTTGACCTATATCGTTAGCAATACTACAAATAGGTTTTACAACTTGTTGTAATTTTGACTTAAATGAAAAACTAAAAATTTCACTATGATTTAGAAACATAATTTATAATTTTAGATTAGAATAATTTGATATAACATCATTTATGATGTTTTGCTTATCAAAATGTTCTTTAAACATTACCAACAAAACAAATAATTCTTGGGGTTTGTAATCAATTATTTCAATCTTACCGTTAGTGTGAATACTAAAATTATCTAAATAACTATTAGTTAGTTCTAAGTCAATCGGTGCAAAAAATACAATATTGTAATCTGTATAATCTTCTAAAATTGTATTTATTCTTTCGATTTCATCTTCAAGTTCAAGAACTTCTGAATTAAAAATAAATAAATTAATAGTTGATAAATCTTCATCAATATAAATTCGCTCCTGTCGTTTCAAAACATTACTGATATCTCTACCTTTTAAAGATTCTAAGTAATAATCTAGAGGGTCAAAAAACTTTTGATGCAATCTTTTAAAGCTATCTTCTATTGCTAATCTTTTTTCGGTTTGTAAATACAGTTCAGTGAGCTTGTTATTACCTAAAAGGGTATCAAGAGACAGCTGTACTTCTTTGATGTTTAAAAGTTGGACAATTTCTTTTATAATACTTCTATTGTCTTTAAGTGTTTTGTTATTTACTTTATTATAAATTTCAATATATCTTTCTTTTTGATTGCTTTCAAAGAGTTCGTCTAGATAACCTATTAATTCTACATAATCAGCTTTTTCTTCAATAGCTTTAAGTGAAATAATGTCTTTTTCGATTCTTGTAAACAGGGCTTGATTGGCAAGGTTTATTGCTTGACCTCCAGTGGTGTCAGTTATACTCGTTATTATATAGTGACCATGAATTTTGTTTGCAAGATCAATTATCTCTCTGTAGGAGGTTAAAAAGTGACTAAATCTAATCTTCGATTTTTCAACAATTTTTTCGATTTCATCTACACAGAAAATTAAATATTTTTTCTGCGTCGAAAGAATATTTAGAAGTACAACTAATACTTCTCGCCTGTTAAAAGCTTGTAATTGTGGAATTGAGTATTTAGTGAAATAATTTCTGGTATATATCCTACCAGTTCCCATAAATATTAATTCTTTTATTTGTTGAGGATCCATTTCTGGATCGAACAGTTTTTGCACATAATCTTTTATTTCTGCAAAATTTTCTGCAAAATTATACGCGAGGTCATTAATATTGATATCACTTCGTATATCAACAATTGTTTGTGTAAGAAAATCTAAATAATTATTTTCGATGTGAGTTAAAAAAATTAGACCTAAATCAGTCCTATCTTTATCAGCTCTAGTATAAATCACATCTACAGAATCATTATCCTTAAAAAATAATCTTAAATATTTTAAAAGATTAGTTTTTCCATTTCCATACAAGGCAATCAATACGTTGGTTTGTAGTCTTTTACCGTCGATGTGCTTTAGTTTGTCACCAATTTGTTTTTTGGCATCATTTTGATCGACTATAAAAAAAGGAAGTTCTGGAACTTTCCCGTCAGAAATATCTCTTTTAAATGTAATTAAGTTTTCAGTAGGAACTGGTAACTTTTCCCATAAATTAGTGAAATCCATTATTTTTTAATTTTAATTTTTAGTACTGGAATTTTATTTACATAAAATCGTTGTCGTCTGTCTACAGAATTAACTATGTTGCTGAAGAAAATCTTTGAATTGCGTTTTTCCTCTTCATAAAACTGATTTAAAAAGATTTGAAAATTTTCAAAAGAAATATGTAAATGCAATTTTAAATCATGCAGATTAACAAAACCTAAATCTTCCGTTTGGTTTTTAACAAATTTATCATATTCTACTACAAAAAGCTTTTTTAATTTTAGATATTTTAAGTTTTTTTTAAAAGTAGTATTTTCAAAGTTTTTTATGTTTTCTAAAATCTCTTCATACCATTTAAAGAAATTTTCATCGCTCTTAATAATGTTGAGATACTTAGTACGTAATTTTTTATTCTTATTAAGAACATCCAATGTGTCTATCCAGTATGATCGTACTGTATTATAATTTTCAAGACTAGGTGTTGTAAAGTTAAAATGACTTATGCTATAGAATTTTTCCATGAAAAGGTATTGGTATTCAGTTGCATCTCTTAGGTCATATTTAATTTGTATATTCTCAAAACTGCAGTGTGTAATAAATATTAGAAAATCGCATTCTAGAACACGTTCAAAATAAAACTCCTTTTCTTTAGTTGACAATGAAAATTTTGAACCAGTTTTTATTTCTAGTAAATTTTTACCATTCGTAGTTAGATTGTTTTTTTCATCTATAAGTTTGAATTTATCTTTTGCAAGATTTACAAAATATGATGACGCTTTATAAACAGAGTAGATTTGTTTTTCTATTCCTACCCTTTTTTTATTCTGTAAAATTGAAGTAATGTTTTGGCTTAAATCAGACTTGCTTACACTTTGAATATAAGTGAAAATTGCGTCAATCGCACCTTTACTTGGAATTCCATGATATTCATCCGGAACATATGTAGAATATGTTTTATGGAGTTTTTTTACTAAATAATAAAAAAATTCTAAATTAATCATGGAGCTTTTTATATCATCCTGACTGACCAAAAATTCACAAACCCACCTTGTGCATTTTAACGGTTTATTTAATGGTCTATGAAGACTGTGTATAAATGGAATTTCCATTAACTTTTTTTTTGTTTTTCCAAATGTACAATATTTAATTTTTTTGTTTTAATGTAAAAATACTATTGCTAATTTAATTCATAATTGTACTTGATTTCAATCTTCCATACTATATAATTTGGTAATCTATCTTTTGTTTTTAAGCATCATTTTGTATTTCATTTTTTAACTCTTTTCTTTAAGCATCTCCACCGCCGAGTTCCGAGGCAATAGGTGGCAAGATATCGGTTGTGATACAACCGGACATCTTGCCGATTGCAGGAACGTGGCAATCTTGAAGATTTTTAAAAGTCTGAAACTAAATTAAAATGAAGTTTTGAGAAATCCTATCATGAGTATATTTTACTCATGATAGCTGTAGATTGCTATATTAAACTAATATTTTAAAAAAGAAAAAGGGAAAAAAGAAAGCAATCTTTAATTGGACAGTCAGACAGTTGAAGTGCTATAAGTCCCGAAGGGCATTTTTTGAGGAACGAAGAAAAATGTTATGCGCACTTCTCTGGCTGTGTCCAATACCTTGCTTTGCTTTTTTTCTTTCTAAACATTTTTATCGGTGGGTGGGTATTAGGATTTTTAATAACTGTCTGAAATATAATTTACTGTAGAGCATAATTTTGATGTCATAGAAAACAATTTTGATTTTATGGGAAACCGTAAGGTTTATCTCTTTTTTTTATGTAGTATTGTGGTTAAACACTACTTTGTACCTCGTGAACATCTCATAGACATTCGATGTAAATTACCTATAAGATGTTGGGAGATAAAGACAGTTAACTTAGATAATAAAGCATAATTAACGGGAAAAATGAAAACGTTTTTAATAATATTAGGACTGATAATTTTAGTAATTGCAATTTTTGGTCTTTACAGACTTGTAACGGTAAAACGACAAAATAGGAAACTAAATGCAGAACGATTTGAAAGAGTAAAAGAACTTTACGAAAAACTTGAAAGCGGACAAAACTTAACGGAAAAAGATGTTTTACCGTTTGCTCAAAATGTTTTGACACGAGAGTCATCATACCAACTTTTAAGAGACCAAAATAAGACTGATATCTTTCCGAAAGAATATAATACGATTGTAAAAGGTGCAGAAAGTAATCTTGCAAATTGGCTAGAATTTCCAACGGAACTTAATGCTTGCCCTGATGAAATAGAACATTTGAAAAGGGTGACTTATGACTTTGACGGACAAAATAATTTTGTCCATTATGAAGTTTTCAAATGCAGAGTTAATGAGCCACATTGGGCAGCAAAAGACGGTTGGTTTTTAGGAGTTGTAGGACCATATTTTGACGACAGTAAACCATACGACTTTCCTCATACAACATTTAGTAGAATAAATAGCACATTGAATAAAATAACAGCAGACGAAGAAGCAAAATGGGTTCATGAAAATATATCATTGAGACGATAAACAAGAAATCTTGTTCACCAAAATCGGTTTTGCGATAGTAGGCGGACATTTAGTGGAAATATTAAAAATTTACCAACGCAAAAGTCCAAGTCTATAACAACATTTTAAAGAGAACAGAATAATGATATATATAATTCCGACAAGAGGAGGTTTAGGAGTTGAAATTTGGGGGACATCTGAAGATTTAAATAATTTTTATGAAATTATCAGCAAGTTTTGGAATGATGAAAACAAATTAAACAAAAAAGGATTTAAGAATAGAGATGATTTAATTAGTGGGTTTTCTTATGAAATTCGTAAGGCAAAGGACGGAGATAGATTAAAACGAGACAACAGCCATTTTTCATTTACTCAACAAACTCATTATGGTGCTCAAATATCTTGGGTTCATTTTTTATTTTCACTGGTTTCATTGAAATTTAACATGAGATATAGTGAAACTAATAAACTTGATATTTCACAAATTCTTTTAATTGAATTTTGGCTCGAAAAAGCAATGAAGGATTATGATGAAATTGGAGCTAAGAATTTAATTGGTTTTATAGAAGATGGGCTTTATGGAGGTAATGATTATATATATCAATTTATGAGAAGCATTAACCTTGATTTCTTTCTTTTAGGAGGTGGAAAGCGAGCTTTCAGAAAACTGCCTGATTTACTAAAAAGAGGTGTGTTTTATACAGAGGAATATAAAAGTTATCTAACGTTTTTAGAAACAGACGCTAAGAAGCTAAACTGTGAAATATCTGAACTTGAAATAAATGATGATGATTTTGACTATGAAAATTTGAAATGGTAGAATGATGACTTATTATTGTTATAAATGATCTATGGAGTTAGATCAATTAACTTGCTAAGCCTTATTTTCGCTTAGCCGAAAAATTTATCCCAATCTTTTAATTTTTTGAAATATGAAAAACATTATAATTTTATTAGTCTCTTTGGTTTCTATAAGTTGTATAAATAAAAATCATTCTTCAGAGGAGAAGGTTATTGCTGTTAAACAAAATAATCTGAAAAATGAGAAGATTAGAAATTACAGGATTTTAGAAGAAATGTACAACGATTCTTATTTCCCTTCACAATCTGTTGACAAGGTCAAAGATGTTTTATTAGAATTTTGTTTCAATATTGAGAAAAGCAATCCTAAGAATCTTGAACAACTATATGAATTATCCCATAATGCTACTGGAAAAATTAATAGCCTGCAAGAAGATTTCTATCGAAATGGTAGCGAAATTGAAACAGGGGCTAGAGAAGCAATCGCGATGGATTTCGATTTTATTTGCAAATCATACGGTTTCAAGGCAGATGTCGAAGAGCTTATTTCAAATAGGGATTGGTAAAGTTAGTATTAACTTGCTTTACAATTGGCAATAAACTTTTAGCATAGTATACAAAAAGAGACTGTAAAGTCTCTTTTTTTGAATTAATATATCCTTTATAAAAGCTTATTTAGCTTTTAGTAATTTTTCCAAGTATTCAATTTTGTCTTGTTCAGATTTCAATAATCTTTCGTAAAGTTTCTTATTTTCATCTACAGATTCCATTAATTTATCCAGTGGGTTAAAAGTGCATTGGCTATTTAATGACGAATTATCGTTAAAATTATTAAAGCTGTTGAAGTAATTAATTACGCCTTCATCAGAAAAATTTTTAATTGCTTCCACACTTATTCCTAGGGCTTTTGCCACTTCTTTTAATTTTTCATCATCTATTTCTTCAGTATTTTCTAATATTGAAACAGTCTGCTGGTTTGTTCCCATAGCCTGTGCCAACGCTTCCTGCTTCATGTCTTTCAGTTCACGGATACGGCTGATTTTACGCCCCATGTGGTTTTGTTTTGTTAATGTACTCATAGCTCAAAGATAATAATTAAGAATAAAAATGCGCGATTCATGTATGATACAAAAAATCCCATGTACGGTACCAGTAATTGCTTACTTGCCTGTGTGTTAAACAAAAATACAATTTTTCAGACAAGTATTAACTTAAATGATTAAAATTATGAAAGCAATTCAAAACACCGCATCCGATTTAATTTATCGAGTTATTTCGCAGAACATCGATCCGCAATCCTCTTTACTGTGGAAAGATAGAAGTCCCTAAATATAAGGATGAGGAACGCACTTTAGTGAGAGGACAGCATGAAGCATTAATCTCGGAATCACTTTTTTACAAAGTTCAGGATGTGCTTGACGGGAGATCCCGTAAATATCTTCCAAAAGCTCTTTCAGGCAAGCCTTTTCCGCTGAGAGGTTTTTTCATCTGTCCCGACTGCGGGAAAATATTGACTGGAAGCATATCTAAAGGACGACATAAATATTATCCTTATTACCACTGCAGTGCAGGATGCAGATATAGAATAAATTCTGAAACGGCCAATGAGATATTTATACAGAACCTGAAAAAGTATGTGCCGATTCCTGAAATCAAAAACATTTATGCCAATGTAATAGGCGACTGTTATAAAGAACAGATTAAGGATGTCTTGGAAGAGAAAAATAAAATCATAAGCCAGATCAAGGATTATGAAACCAGAATCTCAAATGCGAGAGATCTTCTTGCAACAAAACAGAGAGATGCTTCGGACTACCGAGAGATGAAGTCAGATTATGGAGAGATGGTAAGAAGGCTCGAACTTAAATTATCTGGCATTGATGATGAGAATAAAGATATCGAAGAGCTTTTAAAAACTGGAGTTGAGAATCTGATGAAGCTTAACGAATATTATGAAAACGGCAACTGGATTGAATCGAGAGATTTATTAGGTTCGATTTTTCCTGAGAATTTTACGATCTCAGAAAACGGGTTTCGAACCGCTAGAGTTAATGAAGTAGTGCATCTCATCTACAGTATTAACAGGCTGATAGGGCTAAATAAAAAAGGGACAAAGAAGAAAATTTCTTCTTTGTCCCAATTAGTAGCGGGAACAGGACTCGAACCTATCAGAAGGAATAAAATAATTAAGACAAAACAGGATTCTAACTTTAAGCTTGAAGCCTTTATGTTTCCTGCATTTTTATTTTTTTTCTACCTGGTGTGTCATGATTTTGCCACGAAATTAAAAAACTTCAATATTGATTTAACTTGTTTGAAACAGACGCTGTAGTTTTTTAACGAAATAATTAATTTAAAGTAAAAACCAACTATAGTATAAATTAGATTGGTCTTTTGTAAACCGTTACATCATCTACCCACATCATTACAGTCGAAAACAAATTGATTTTATTAGGGTCTATAAAATTGGAATCTTTTGATCCAACATTTAGATTAAATATAATCGAGTGTGGCCCGAAATTATTTAAGTTAAGATTCCCTGCACTACTATTGGTATATGTTGAAACGGTTACATTATCCACCTTTATGGTTACCGTTACGACATTGTCTTTCATTTTCCAAAAAGATTCATATAAATGCCATCCGCCATTTCCGTTTATATCAAAATTACCCGGATAGTTTCTCTCTGCAGAATTTCCTATAAGGTTTGCTCCGCTGGAAGTTCCATAAAAAAGATTTGAAGTAAAACGACTTGAATTCGGGGCAAATGAATAACCTTCCATGATATCAATCTCTCCTTTGGTTGGCCAGCCATTTTGCTGCACAGACCAAAAGGCAGGCCAGGCACCGTAAGTTTGCGTGAAAGATTTGTAAGTACCGCCATCCATCGCTACTAATTTAATATTGGCAGAAAGCATATACTCGGTATTATTTTCAGGCTTATATTGATAATTAGAAGAAATGAATCCGGATTGATATTTGTACGTGCTCAATTTTGTAGTCTTGATTTCCAAACATTGTTTTCCGTCTCTCCATTGTGTCGTTGGTACTGAACTATAATAATCACAATACCAGGAATTATAATCTGCTCGTTGTTCTTTTGTCCATTGTGACAGGCTTGAACCGACATCAAAAGTATCTTCAAATTGTTTGACCCATGGCGCACTGGCTACTTTGCTTGTACTGGTTTTTGTACTCGCATTTGCAGATTGGTCTTGTGCTGTTGGGGTTACGTCATCTGCGCAGGAAGCAAATCCTAAACTTAATACACATGTCACTGTTAATGCTAATAAATTTAATTTTTTCATAATTTAATTTTTTGGTTTATTAATAGTTGAAGTAAAGTATTATAGTTTTAAAAAATTTAATCTAAGCCTTCCAGAAAGCCAGTATGAGCGCTTTTAATTGCAAAATTCGAATCGTACAATAAAGGCCAGTCATTTCCTGGGTGATTGAGTTCTGTACTAAACGGAATCCAGGATTCATTATCCTTCATTCCCCAAACGGTTAGGGCATATTTATTTGCTGCCGGAAGTGCATTATAGATTTTCACGATCTCTTTGTATTTTTCTTTTTGAGCCAATCTTCTTTCATTTGTAAAAGTTGAGATGTCATTCGATTGATTTACTTGTATGTCTAATTCTGAAACATGAATTTTCAGCCCTTTTGCCACAGCTTTATTAAGATCGGTTTCTATTTGAGCTTTTGTTGGGCTTAAATAGTTATTATGCATTTGAAAACCAATCCCATCTATAAGTTTACTTGTTTTTAAATCATCTACAATGCTAAAAACTTTATCTTGTTTAGGGATATTAGTGGAGGTTGCATAATCATTATAAAACAACAATAAAGAGTTGTCACCAGCTGCGATTGCTGCATCTCGTGCCCATTGAAAACAATCTTTTACATAGCTGGCACCCATTCGTTGAAGAAAAATTGTATTTCTCATGGCACCGCCATTGTCATCTACTGCTTCATTAACGACATCCCATGATTTTACTTTTCCTGCATAATGGGTCACCACATCCGTAATGTATTTTTTTACTTCTGCTTTAAATGCAGCATCGGTACCGGAAAAATCTTTTAACCATTGTGGCACTGAATTATGCCAAACCAAGGCATGACCGTGAACGTTGATACCATTAGAATTTCCGTAAGCGACAATTTTGTCAGCTACAGTCCAGTTGTAAACGCCACTTGCGGTGGAAATTTGATCCATTTTCATTTCGTATTCGGCAGAAATACTGCTGAATTCATTTTTTAAAATAATATCATAAGGACTTCCAGTAGTTAATTGTGAAGCTTTTATTGCCATACCCACAAAAAATGGATGTGCCAATTTATTTGCTTTTACTTTTAAAAATGTAGGATCTTCAGGAATGTTGCTCGAACCGGTGGTCACAACACTAATAACATTGGAGTAACCCGAAGTCTCTGTTGTGTTTTTTGCCCGAACCCGGTAATAATATTGTGTACCTCCCGTTAAACCTATGACAACTTCGTTTAAATCAGTAACTTCTTTTGCATTGTAATTTGGGACAAATGTGGCAAAATTCTCGTTTGTCGAAACATCCAAAAGATAGCTTTTTGCATGGGAAACGTAATTCCATTTTGCTCTAAAACCTGTATCGTTCACGTCTTTTGGAGCGTTTGCAACAGGTGTTTCTAAAGTATTAGCTGCTATATTGTCTTCTTTTGAACAAGAATTCAAAAAAAAGACGATACTAGTCAGCATTAGTAAAAATTTAATTTTCATATTGTATTTTATTATAGAATATCCTTTTGTGATTTTGAATACTCTTATTTATAGTTGCTGTTTTTTAGTGGTAAAAGAGGCTGTTTTTGATCACAACCTCTTTTCTTGAGCTTAAAGATTAAAACACGAAACCATTACTTATTGGTAGCGGATTTTAATATTATCAAATTTTATTACGCTAGGATTTGGCGTATCTCCCTGAGCAATTCCAACCTTAATTTCATTGATTTTAGAAGGATCTAATGTTGCCGCTGTATTGGAACCAAAACCGTAATTATCTTTAAAATCAGATAACAATATCGTTTTTGTAGTCCAGTTTACATCCGTTATTTTAAAATTATAGCCATAATTTACACCATCAATAGTATTTAACTGAATCGCAAACTGGGCACCCACAACATTCGCACTTACATCAATATCTATATATGTTTTTGAAGCATCATTATTTGAAGCGCTTAGGAAACTAGCTCCACCGCCGGCGCTGCTTCCATTATAACCGTTGGCTGTAGAACCCGCCCATGCTAATGCTGCATAATTGCCTGTTGCACCGCCTGTAGTATTAGCGTTAAAACTATCGATATCACCATAGGCACTCCAATCACGTCTGCTGCCGTTTCCATCAAAATCAGACACAAGAATTACGGTGGCAAAATTGATTGTTTTTTTTGCAGAACCTCCCGGAGTAGTAACGACAAGCTCTGATCCGGAAACCGCATCTGAAGGTAAACCGATAATAATGGAAGTAGATGATTTTAGCGTATAACTCAGTTTTTTTCCGCCTAAAGTGATCGAAGAAACATTATAAAACCAGGTTCCTTCAATTTCTAGTGGGAATCCCGGAGTTGCAACAGCCGGAATTGTTTTTGTAATAGTAGGAACAGGTTGTAAAATTTCTATGTTTTTGGTTACTGATCCATTTCCGGTTATGAATGTAATGGGCTGTACGCCAAATTTGCTTCCTAGTTTTTCATCGAAGGGAATAGTAAAAATAAACGCTTTATCTGAATTATAGTTTGGATTGAAACTAATGTCAATTTTATTGTCCAGCGTAATTTTTTTTAATCCTTTTAAGCCTTCGCCTTCAACTCTGACTTTATTCAATGGAAAAGCCTGATTCAACAGATCTCCGGGCTCAGCAACCATTGCATCTATACTTGCAGCAGTCGCATCGTCATTTTGGCAGGATGTAAAAGAAACCAATGCCAGAAGAATTATAATGCTATATGTTATTTTCTTAATCATAGTAAAAGTTAGTTAAAGTTAAAAGGAACCGGTGGCTCTAATAATGATGGGTTTGTATCAATGGCAGATTGCGGTAATGGCAATTCAAAATAGTTACTTCCCGGAGTGATCTTAACAGAAACCAATTCGGTTCTGGCATCATTAGAATAAAAACCAACTTCCTGCTGTGAAATAATGGCTGTCGCTTCTGCCAGACCTCGGCGTTTTAAATCAAAAAAATATTGGCCTTCAAGTGCAAATTCGATTCTTCTTTCGTTAAATAAATCATTTCTTGTAAGTACTGTTTTGGCTGGTAATCCGGCTCTGGCTCTCACTTCATTAAAAGAACTTAAAGCAGCTGCCGAAGTTGTGGAACCAGCTCCTGCTAAAAGCGCTTCAGAGTTCATTAGTAAAACATCAGAATATCTTAGTATAATCGTGTTTTGTGACGTTCTCATAAAAAACACATCATTTCTCTCGGCAGCAGAACCTACAATATATTTTCTGAAATTAGCCGCAGTTGATGAGTATATTTTTTTATATCTAAAACCACCTTGATTTTTTAATAACTCAGGATAAAAGTCACCATCGGTCATGATTGTGCTCTTTTTTCTGGTGTCATTTGGCTCAAAGCCATTTTGCAATGAAATAGAAGGCAAGTAAACTCCCCAACCGTCACCACCGCCAGTAATTCCTGTACCTCCGGGAACTATATAGGCTTGATTTGTATTTTGCGTTCCCCATTCTGTAGCAACTGCTTTCCATTGCAGAGCAAACATACTTTCGGCACTATTATTATTCTCCGGACTGCTAAATAAGTTTCCGTAATCGGGAATCAAAGTGTATTGATTTCCGATAATTTTCTGGGTTAATGCAGCACATTCTCCATATTCGTTTAAAGTTAAATGTACTTTTGCAAGAATTCCCATTGCGGCGAATTTGGTAACATATCCTTTTTTTACTGAAGTGGCAGGCAAATTTTCAATGGCATATTCTAAATCTTGTTTTATGAATTTGTAAATATCAGTAACAAGATTTCTTTTTGGCTGTGCCGCCGTTCCTGCTTTGTTAATAATAGGCACAGCTCCAAAAGTCCTCACCAAATAGAAATAGGCATTGGCTCTCATAAATCTTGAAATTGCAATAGCATTTTTATAAGACGCTTCAGGTAATTCGCTTTTTCGGTCTTCGACCAAACTCATTAAATTATTGGATTGATCGATAACTGAAAATAAAGAAACATATCCTTCTGTCAGGATTGGGTTTTGAGAGGTGACCTGAGCATCTTTAAATTGTGCATATGCACCATCAAATGTAAAAGCGTTTCCGGCATACATATCTCCAACGGCAATCAGGAATTTATCATTAAAAGTAAACCAGGGTTTAAAATATAGACTCTCAGCGATTCCGTCAAAAGCGGTAACTCCTTCCGGTAAATCGCCCGGTGTTAACTGATTTTCAGATGGTGCATCCAAAAAATCATCAGAACAGGAAAACAAAGACAGCAATGGTATTAGCATTCCCATCATAAAAAGTTTAAAAAGTTTTTTCATGACTATTATTTTTTATTTTAATGACTATAAATCATTAAGTTAATTGTGTTTTTTATCAATTTTAGAATTCTAAATTTAAACCCATAGAAGTAGTTCTTGGTACTGGATAGCGTCCCAGATCAATACCGCTAAGTGTTATATTTTGATCTAAATTTCCTAAAGCAGGATCAAAACCGGAGTATTTTGTCCAGGTGTATAAGTTTTGGACATTGACATACAATCTCACTTTAGATATAATAGAATTTTTGAATATTTGGCTTGGTAAATCGTAGCTCAAAGAAACATTCTGAATTCTTAGATAAGAACCATCTTCAACAAATCTATTCGAGATTCGACCATTACCATTTGGATCATTAAGCGTAATTCTGGGTTCATTTGTGTTTTCGTTTACTCCCGGTTCAAAAGCATTTATAGCCCTTGTGCTCACGTTTGCAAATCGATCTCCAAATCCGGGATAAATTCCATCTGTATAATGACGTGTAAAATTGTAGATTTCATTACCCTGACTTCCGGTTAAAACAACAGATAAACTAAGGTTTTTATACTTAAAGTTATTGGTAAAAGAGTAGGTGAAATCAGGAATTGCGCTTCCTATAGCTTTTTGATCTTTAGCATCAATTTTTCCGTCACCATTAAGATCCTTAAAACGAATATCACCAATTCCCGTTCCTGTTTCCTGAATTGGTCCTGCGGCTAATTCTGCAGCATTTTTAAATAATCCGTCCGTAACATATCCGTAGAACTGTCCAACAGGCTGGCCTTCTGTAGTTCTGGTTACGTTATACAAGTCAAATTGTACTTTTCCTAATAAAGATTTACCTGCACCTTGAAAACTAGTTAGTTCATTGTTGTATTTTGAAAAAATAATGGTACTGTCCCAGGTAAAGTTTTCAGTAACAATATTTCTTGTATTCAGGGTAAGTTCGACTCCTTTAGTTTCAATTTCACCTGTATTCAAATAATAATTAAGCGCACTCTGATTCGACTCATCATTGATTTGTTTCGTCAGGAAATTAGAAGAATGTTTAACATAATAATCAAAGTCTAATTTTACTCTGTTATTAAGCATTCCTAATTCAAAACCAACATCAAAAGACTTAAGGGATTCCCATTTAATATTCGGATTGCCTAAATTATCAATGGTGGGAGATACGCCTCCAAATGGAGATGCAGTCAAGGAAAGAATCGTTTGGTATCTGTTTGCCGGAATATTTTGATTTCCAACCGAACCGTAACCAGCTCTAAATTTCAAATAATTTACTGTAGAAGATAAAGGCTCAAAAAACTTTTCGTTACTAACAGTCCAGCCTGCAGCAAATGAAGGGAAATAACCCCATTTATTATTAGGTCCAAAGTTTGAAGAAGCATCTGCTCTTAAAGACGCCGAAAAAGAGTAACGATCAGAAAAGCTATAATTTAATCTCGAAATATAAGAGGTCATAGACCATCTGCCAGAACCATTTCCGTTAACTGCAGTATCTATATCGCCTATATTTAAGTTGGTAAAATCTTTACTTAGGAATTCACCCGATCTGTAACCGCTCAAATATTCGTATTGACTTTCCTGAGCTTCCTGACCCAGTAAAAAGGTAAAATTGTGTTTCTCGTTGAAAGTTTTATTATAAGTCAAATAATTTTTTAAACTCCAATAAAAGCTTTGATCCTGCTGTTTGAATGATTTGTTTAAAAGTTCAGACACATTTCCTAACGTATATTTAGGTGCAAAAGAACTGCTTTTTGCAAAATTTAAATCATATCCCAATTCCGTTCTAAAAACCAAACCTTTGATAAGAGTGAAATCAGCAAATACATTTCCATTGATTTTATATCGATCCGTTTTTGCGTTATTGTATTCTGACAAAGCAATTGGATTCGTCGCCTCATTTGCCGAAGAACCTAAGCCACTTGTTGGACCTGCAAAAGAACCATCAGCATATCTAACCGGTAATTCCGGTGATTGTCTTAACGTATTCATCACTAAACCGCCTCTGTCATCATTTCGAACAACTTGTTGTGATGACCTGCTGATTGACATATTGTTACCGATTTTCAACCATGATTTCACACTTGAATCCACGTTTAATCGCATGGACATTCTGTTGAAATCTGAATTTAGAACAATTCCTTCCTGATCAAAATAATTTAAAGAAGTATAATATCTTGTTCCGTCTTTTTCACCTGAAAATGATATTTGATGATTGTACATCGCAGCAGTTCTAAAAAGTTCGTTCTGCCAGTTTGTTCCATTTCCTAATAAATCAGGTTTTTGATATTGATATGGAACTGACTCACCATTTAATTTGAAAATTTTAGCCTGATAAGCAGCATATTGAGGCAAGTTTAAAACATCAACGGAATTTGCCACTTGCTGAGTCCCCATATAGGTTTCATAGGTAAAAGTTGATTTTCCTTTTTTTCCTTTTTTAGTTGTAATCAAAACAACACCATTGGCTCCATTTGCGCCATATATTGCCGTTGATGAAGCATCTTTTAAGATATCAATAGATTCGATATCTGAAATATTCAATCCTGACAAAGCTGAGTTTTTAGTTTGGCCGTTTCCTCCGCCCAAAGCGCTAAATGAAAATGAATCGTTGTTTTTGTCCGCAAAAACCGGAGTTCCGTCAATTACATACAAAGGTTCATTTCCATTAATAGAAGTAATGCCCCGAATTTGAACCGAAATTCCTCCTCCCGGTGTACCTGAATTTTGGGTGACATTTACACCTGCTGCTTTACCTACAAGAGCCTGATCGATAGAAGTAAAGGGTTTGTCCTGAATCTCAGAAGCTTTGATAGAAGAAATGGCACCATTTACATCTTTTCTTTTTGAAGTTCCGTAACCGATCACGACTACTTCATTTAATTTTTCAAGGTCATTTACCATGTTGATTTTCATCAATGATTTTGTGTCTGCTGTCAGGATCACATTTTTGTAACCTATATAACTAAAAATCAATGTACTTTTTGGGTCTACATTGTTTAAGACAAAACCTCCGTCAAAATCAGTGGTTGTTGCATTTTTTGTTCCTTGTACTAGTACACCAACACCGGGTAAGCCAAGTCCTCCTGATGTTACTTTTCCTTTAACAGTCTGAGCAAAGAAAAAATTTCCCCACATACATACTATTAAGCACAATAGTTTTTTTAATGTTCTTTTCTGCATAAAAATTGGTCAATTAAGTTAGTTAGTTTTTTACTGGAAAATATTTAATAAAAGGGTCTTTTTATGTGCTCACAATTGGAGTCATGAGAAGAGAACTTTTTCTTAAATATTTCTTAACGAAAGTAAAATCTAGTGAGGTGTTATTGTAGAACAGATGAAGCATATTCTGCAACAAATGATGCAAAAAAAGAGCTCAACAGGCCATTATTGCTAAATAGAGGCAATTGAGGTATTAAAACAGATACTGAGATATTGCTATAAAAATTGCTTAAAAAGTATTGTTTGTATAAAAAAAGGATACAATATTTTATATATCTTAATTTTGTTTCAAATTAGTAAAGACACTTTTTGAAAAAATAGACTTACAAAAAAAAGAGCACCGATTTTTATATCGAAGCTCTTTTAAAGGCATGTTTTAAGTACTTATTCTTATGTCTTTTTTTCTTGTGTAGGCAAATGTCCGTATTTAATTTTATAACATTTGGAGAAATAGGAGGGAGAAGTAAATCCTACTTTATAGCTAATTTCGTTGATATTATTATTTCCTTTTTCGATCAGTTGCTTTGCTTTTTCTAATCGAACATTTCTAATAAACTCATTCACTGAAACACCTGTTAAAGTTTTTATTTTTCTATACAACTGGCTTCTGCTCAGGAAAATTTTAGAAGACAATAACGCTACAGTTAATTCAGGTTCACTAATATTTTCATTAATAAATGCAAGAATCTTTTGCATGAAATCATTATCAAGTGACGTCGTTTTTTCTTTGCCATCTTTTGTGATTCCGCTGTAAAATTTCTTAAACATAATTTGTCTGCTTGTAATAAGCTGTGCCAGACTCGATTTTAGAATGTCTAACTCAAATGGCTTGCTCAAATACATATCAGCACCGGAATCTATACCTTCTAATCGGTCTTTTACCATTGCTTTTGCAGAGAGCATTAATAAAGGAATATGGCTTGTTTTTAAATCGCCTTTTATGTTTTTACACAATTGTAATCCGTCCATTACAGGCATAATAACGTCTGTAATGATTAAATCAGGCAATTTCTGAACTGCAAGCTCATAGCCTTTCTGACCATTTTCGGCTGCAATAACCTTATATAATTTGCTTAGTTCTTGCTTCAGATAATTTCTTAATTCGGGATTGTCTTCAACAATTAAAACAGTGTAGGGTTTTGCAGTTTCAACAACAGTATTTTCGGGATCCGTGTAATCATCATCATCAGCCGAATGATTAACAGATTCAGACAGAAATTGGTTTTTAGTTTTTTCTGTTTTAAAAACCTCATCAATTATTTCGCTTTTCTTATACAATGATTTCCCTAACGGAAAGGTTACCGTAAATTTTGTGCCTTGTCCTACCTGACTTTCAACATCAATTCTTCCTTTATGAAGCTCAACAAATTCTTTGACAACCTCCAATCCAATTCCTGTACTGCCGTAGTAATCTTTGTTTACATTATTGACCTGATAAAACCGGTCGAATATTCTTTTTAGATCTTTCTTATGAATTCCTGAACCGGTATCTGTAATGGTTATGGAAAAAGAAGGGACTTTATTTCCATTAATTAACAGCGAATTATCAAGATCTGATTTAGCTATAGAAATGGTAATAGAACCATTATCCGGGGTAAATTTAAATGCATTTGAAATAATATTAAAAAGTATTTTTTCCAGCATTTTAGGATCCAGCCAGTCTTCAAGCCCGTCAAAAGCAGATTCGAAATTAATCGTAATATTTCTGGCAGCAGCTTCTTCGTCAAAATAACCAATGATTCCTTGTGTAAAGGCTACAACTTCAATTTTTTTGGCCTGAAGAGAAATTTTGTTGAACTCTAATTTATTAAAATCCATAAGCTCATTGATCAGTCTTGAAAGCCTATCCGAACTTTTGTGTACAATTTTTAATTTATGATGTATTTCCGGAGATAAATTTTTGCTTCTTAAAATATCTTCCAACGGATTAATAATCAACGTTAATGGAGTTCTGAATTCGTGCGAAATATTAGTAAAAAATTGTAATTTCTTACTGTTTAATTTCTCTGACTGGATGTTTTTTTCTTTTTCTAAAATTATGGCTTGTTTGGCCTTGAAACGGTTTTGATAAATTTTATTCAGGTATATAATCAGGAAAACCAAAATAGAAGTGTATAATAAATAAGCCCAAAAGGTTTTCCACCACGGAGGAAGGATTTTTATTTTTAATTCTAATGGAGTATTGCTCCAGGAACCATCTGCATTTGCCGATTTTACTTTAAAAATATAATTGCCCGGCGCCAGATTGGTATAAGTTGCGGTTCTGTTATTCCCTACATAATTCCAATCTTTTTCAAAACCTTGCAGATAATAGGCATATTGATTTTTCTTGGAATAATTATAGTTAATTCCCACATATTCAATCGTAAAAACAGATTGTGTGTAGTTGAGAATAATTTCTTTAGTCTGAGCAATTACTTTGCTTAACGGTGAGGTATCTTCATTTGGTTTGACAGATTTATTGAACAATTTGAAATCGCTGAAATACAATTTTGGTGCTTTCTCTGTTTTTTTGATCTCGTTAGGATTAAAATAATTTACTCCTTCATAACTGCCAAAATACAATTCTCCATTTCCATCCTTAAAGACTGCATTATTGTTGAAATCGTTATCAACAAGACCATCATCTTTAGTAAAATTGGTACTTTTTTTATTTTTGAAATCAATTTTTGTTAATCCGGATCCGCCGCTTATCCATAAAGAGCCATTGTTGTCAGCAATTATGGCGCGAACAGATTTTTCTTTAAAACCCGGAAAGTTATTATAGTTCGAAAATGTCTTGCCTTTTTTATTATAATTAAATAATCCTTCACCATCTGTTCCTATCCATATCGTTTTATCATTAGATTCATAGATCGATAAAATAGTCTGAATGCTATTATACTTCGTTTTGTCCTTGAACATGGCATCGCGCATATTGGTCACTTTAAAATCAGAGTCGTCTTTTAAACTTACCTGATATAACCCTAAAATCGTTCCTACCCATAAAACATTGTCAGAGTCTACAAAAACTTTACGAATGAAAGCGTTGTCTAAAGCGTTTTTTGTAAATGATTCCGAATCACAATGAATAAATGTGTTGTTCTTATTATCATAATAATGCAATCCTTTTATAAAAGTTCCAATCCAGATTCGGCCTTTTGAATCTTCTGAAAAACTAAAAATCCGATTCGATTTTAATCCCGCAGTATTTGCTGTATTGTAGTTTATGAATCGGGTAGTGCCATTTTTTAAAAAATAAATTCCGCGATCCCAGCTTCCTATCCAGATATTTTGTTTACTGTCTATAAATATGGTCTGAATATCAGCTGCATCCAAACCCGAATAATAGCTTTGATTGTTTTTGTTTACATGAATGTAGCTTTTATTGGTAAGATTATAAATATCGAGACCTCCGCCTTCATTACTGATTAACAGATTACCCTTTTTATCTTTTATAACGGAAGTTACGTAGCTGGTTTGTAGTGAATTATCGTTGTTTACTTGTGATTCCAGGGAATTGAATTTGTTATTGGGTTTGTCAAATACACCAAGTCCTTTATTAAAATAGCCTAACCAAAGACGCTTTTCTTTATCCTCATATAAAGACCAAACAGAATTAGATTTTAAACTAAAGTCATTGTATTTACTATGCAAATATTTTTGGAGTACCTGCCCTTTATAATTTACAACCAATAATCCGTCATTTTCTGTACCGCAAATTATATAGTCGTGACTGCTTTCAATAATCGATAAGATTTTGTTTTTGGTAATAGCATAATTTTCAAATTGGTAATTATCTGTTTCTGGTTTAATTTTTATCAGACCGCTTTCAGTCGTTCCCAGCCATATATATCCAAATTTATCTATAACAAGACTTTCGATATCGTCTAATAAAGGTTCTCTTTTAAATTTATCTTTGTAAACCTGTTTGAGTTTTCCGTTTAAATCAAGTTCTAAAAGTCCATAACTCGTTCCCAGATAAATAATTCCGTGCTTGTTTTTTACCGAAGATTTTATTAGAAAATTAAATTTGTCCAACACTTTTGATGGAATCAGAGAAGCTTTTAAAGTCTTTATATTGAGTTTGAATAATCCAAAACCATATGTACCTAAGATTAAATTACCGTTATTATCCTGAATAATTGTTTTTACGGTAATGGGTTCGTCGTAACCTTTTCTAATAACATCTTCAATATTGATTTTGGTAAAATTATCTAAATCCCTGTTGTACAGACACAAACCGTCATCGGTGCCAACCCATAAGTTATTATCAGAATCAATAAAGGTTGCATAAATAAAGTTACTGTTTATCGAACCGGGCTTTTTATTGTATTCATATCCAAAATAATTTACACCATCATATCGATACAAACCCGTACCGTTTGTACCTATCCAAATAAAACCATTTTTATCCTGAATAATTGAAGAAATGGCTCTTTTTGAAGTAGTTTCCTGTATGCTTCTAAATTGGTAGTTGTCAAATTTATCTTGAGAAAACAGGCAATTTAGACCTATAAAGAAGCATACAAGAATATATTTAATATTTTTCATTTAATAGTATTATTGATCAATTCCCGTCTAAAGTTTCCTTTTATTTTAAGTGTAATAAAAACAATATTAATAAAACTAAATATGAAATATACTTTTTAAGTGTAAATTTTATCATATTGCCAAAAACCTGAGCCCGATTATTAATTAATCGTACTCAGGTTATTAGATTGTTTACTTAAGAATAAATCCCGACGCCTCAGACAATGTCATTAAGTTAAATTTTTAAAAAATAAAATTATTGCAAATCAAATCCGTTTTTATCCGTGTTTTTACGAAGTAAATCTGTTTTATCCGCGTCAAAATTAGACGCTGATTTTACTGATTCGCTAAAGTAAAAACGCTGATAAAAACGGATTTTTCTAATTACTTTCCTGATTAAACTGTTAAGTGATTGTATAGATTTCCCTTAACTTAATGACATTCTGCTTCGGGACTATGTGAAAAAACTTGTTTCTTTTTGACCTCCTTTTTTCACACATAAAGTCTATGTTTCTATGTGTCTGATTCTTTTTTAGGAGGACTTTATTTTAATTCAAATTTACTGGTAAGACCTTCATTAGAATTCCAGCCAACCATGATATTGAACAAACCAGGTTCTACTAAATATTTGCCTTCATTGTCATAAAAACCAAGTTCCTTCTCTGTCAATGTAAATTGAACTGTTTTAGTTTCTCCCTTTTTTAAAGCAACAAGTTCAAAGCCTTTTAGTTCTTTAATAGGTCTTACTATACTGGCAACAGGATCATTTATGTATAATTGTACTACTTCTTTTCCGTCAAAATTTCCTGTGTTGGTAACGTCAACGCTCACTTGAATTTTTTCTCCTTTAGAAAAAGTATCTTTATTTATTTTAAGATTTTTATAATCGAATTTGGTATAACTCAGTCCAAAACCAAAAGGAAACTGAGGTGTTTTTTCTATATCCATATAATGTGACCAAAAAACATTTTTGTCACTATCAATTGGCCTTCCTGTACTGTATTTGTTATAATAAATAGGAACCTGACCTACATTTCTAGGGAAAGATATTGGCAATTTTCCACTTGGGTTGTAGTCTCCATATAAAACCTGAGCCACGGCATTTCCGGTTTGAGTTCCTAAATGCCAGGCTTCTACAATTGCGGGAACATTTTGCGCAGCCCAAGGAATACTCAACGGGCGCCCATTATTTAAAACCAAAACGATATTAGGATTTACCTTGTAGATTTCTTCTAATAATTCCTGTTGAACTCCGGGTAAATTCAGATCGGTTCTGCTTCTTGCTTCTCCGCTTTGAAAACCATATTCACCTAAAACCATTACCACAACATCGGCATTTTTTGCAGCTGTTTTTGCTGCTTCAAATCCGCTTTTATCTGTGGTGTTGAAAACTGTTTCTGTCAGGAAAGTAGCTTTCTGTGAAAGTAAATCTGCGCCTTTTTCAAAAGTCAGCTGATTGTTTTTGTATTGCTGCATTCCTTCAAGAACTGAAACTGCAGTATTATCATCGGCTGCAATTCTCCAACTTCCAAGCGGACTGTTTTTATCATTGGCCAAAGCGCCAATCAAAGCAATTTTTTGTCCGGATTTCTTTAGCGGAAGCAAATTCTTATCATTCTTTAACAATACAATTGATTTTTTTGCCATGTCAAGAACGCCTTCATTATTGGCTTTACTTCCAACAACTTCTTTTTCACGTTTTTCGTCGCAATATCTGTACGGATCGTCAAACAAACCCAATTCAAATTTTACACGCAAAATTCTGCGAACGGCATCATCAACCAAAGATTCGTTTACTTTTCCTTCTTTTACAAGTGCAACTAATTTTGCTACATACAAATACGATTCCATATCCATATCAGAACCAGCAATGACCGCTTTTGCAGTTGCGTCGGCTTCGTCCTTGGCATATCCATGTGCAATCATTTCACGAATAGATGCATAATCCGAAACCACAAATCCGTCAAAATTCCATTTTCCTTTTAGGATATCTCTTTGTAAAAATGCATTTCCCGTTGCCGGAATACCGTTTAAGGTATTAAATGAATTCATAAATGTGCGGATTCCTGCATCAACCGTTGCCTTAAAAGGCGGCAAAACCGAGTTATATAATTTAGAATTACTGATGTCTACCATATTATATTCTAGTCCTGCCTCAACAAAACCGTATGCTGCAAAGTGTTTTGCACAAGCCGCAATCGTATTTACTTTAGCTAAATCTGCAACGGTTTCTCCCTGAAAACCTTTTACTCTTGCATATCCTATTTTACTTCCTAAATAAGGATCTTCACCGGCACCTTCCATAACACGACCCCAGCGTGCATCATTTGTAACATCGACATTGGGAGCAAAAGTCCAGTTGATACCAGATGCCGAAGCCTCATCTGCCGCAATTGCCGCCGATTTTTTAATAGCTTCCAAATCCCAGCTTGCAGCTTCTGCCAACGGAATTGGGCTTAACGTTTTATAGCCATGGATCACATCAAAACCAATAATCAGTGGAATTCCCAAACGGGTTTCTTCTACCGCGATTTTTTGTACAGCACGAACTTCTTTGACACCCCTTACGGTAAGCATTGATCCAACAAGTCCTTTTCGTAAGTGTTCGTATTTTAATTCGGCGCTTCCGCCTTTTGGTGCAGGGCCTGTAACATCCCAAAAACCATTGTATTGATTCATTTGACCTGCTTTTTCTTCTAAAGTCATTTCTTTCATCAGAAATGTAATTCGGTCTTCAATTGATTTTTTAGGATCCATATGTTTTTTTGTCTGGGCATAACCGTTTCCAAAAACGATTAAGAGTAAAAAGGCATATTTTTTAATTTGTTTTTTCATCATTGTGGTTTTTAGTTTTATTGTAAAGTTGTTTGAATTGTTTTTTTTATTTTGAATACTAATTTTACAGGTTTATTTATATGAAATGCATAAAATATAAAATTGTAAATGTAGTTTTACACTATTAATCAAAGTAGTAAATTTGATGCATTAAGTAATACAAATGATGCATTTACGATATTTAAACGAAAGAAAATGTGGTTTGGAACTATGTACGGGAATGATGAAGATATAATTTGCTATTTGGATCTTTTAGTAGTGTTCCATTGACTTTTACTTCTAAAGTTAAGTTTTACCTTTGCTTTTTTGAATCTTGAAATACAAATTCCATTGATGTTGATAACCTAATTTTAATTTAAAGTGGAAAACTTTCAAACAGAAAATAAAGAAAGTAAAAATATAAAAGTACACAACGATTCCGTTTCAGGATCTGATCGTTGGGCGTCAGAAATTGTTAAATACAGCGCGGTGATTTCTTTTTCACGGATATCTGTAATGCGATAAACAATATACGAAATAAGAATACTATCAGGATACTTGTTGAACAAGGTGAAGATGTGGACCGCAAGCTATATTTTTATCATAAAAAATGAAAAAGTTAAGCGTTAATTTATATTGCCTAATCTAATTTTTAATCAAAATCTATTCGCCAAAATATTTTTCATTGACCTTTTGTAAAGGTTAGGTATAGTACATTTGAAAAATATTTTTTTGGAGTAGGATATATTTTTTTAAAATTTAAAGACAATTGGCGCTGGTACAGACCAACTCATAATTATTTATTATTATTATTATGAATATAGTCCTGAATATAAAGTGTTTGGTTTGTTAGCAAACTTGCAGTATACGTTAATAACTTAACCAATTTCCTTGAAAATGCAAATGTTTAAAATTTTCACGAATAAAAACAAAAATTATCGAACCACAAAAAAGCCGAGAAATCTATATTTCTCGGCTTTTAATTTTTAGTAGTAGCCTAACGGGACAATTCTCGAACCATTTCATAGAAGATTTAATACTCATTTATCGCAATTAAAGAAATATTAACTAAGTTCTTCAACTTTTCAATATTTAAAATCATCAATTAATTAGAACGTTTCTAAGCGGAAGCCCTTGTTAAAGTGTATTTTTTCTTTTTCTTTATTCTTTATAAAGCTTATAATAAGATAGTTACCGTCTGTTTTTTTGCGACAAATGACTGTAACTCCACAGGCATTACAGAGCATATTTTCTCCCTTATAACAAAGAATCTCTCCCTCATAACACTAATTATCTATTTGATGTATATTTTTTTATTTCTCTTATAATTAGAAAGTAGCTTTACTTTATAAATTAAGTGGTTGCATTGAGAAAATAATCAAAGAAAAAACCTGATAGGCCTAAAGAGTAAGGATATCTTAAAGTTGAACAAACCTGTTGTTTAATTTTATTAAGAATATTCAGTTTAGCAGCAATAACAGATGGTGTATGCTCAAAGAGATTTGATTAAAAGGAAAAAATAGAAACCATAAAAACAATTATATATGAATAATCTAAAAGATTACCACAAGAAAAACTTTGATGAAGTTAATGAACGTTTGGGAATAACTCCCACAGAGAATTTGTTAAAATCATCTACTGATGATGTTTTTGCAAAAAAAGATGTTATTGTTTTTGGAAGTGACAAGGCTACCTGCGACTTCGTTGGTAAAGTAGTGCCGGTTGCATCCATAGCAGAGTTAAAAAGATTATCAGGGGTGCCGGCAGATGCGGATGACAGTCATGTTGAGTATCCCGAAAAAACTGCAGGACAGCTTAAAACTGCAGATTCAAGTGACAGTCAGAGAGAAGATATTGCAAAAGCTGCATCATCTTATATATTAGGTAACCCTGATAAAGTTAAACATTATGAGGATGTCATTAATAGTTCTCTGTTCCCAGGTAAGGCTGTACTGTTCTCTGTCAAGGATTTATTAATCAAAACAGGCCAAACTGTTATTTTAGGCCAAAGTGGTGAACCGGAAATTTACAATTTCGGAAGCATTACTATTCAGCAGGGTGGAGAACTGTCTATCGTTGGAAATGTACAATTAACCTGCCAGGTATTTACACAATTATAATCTAATAACCTTAAATCTTAAAATAACATGGAAAATAAAACAATAAGTTTTGTACCTACGAATCCTACTACTCCTGCACCTAATGGAAAAGATGGGCCAAAGGGGGCAAGCGGAACAAACGGAACTGACGCTTCTTATAGCTATGACGGAGGTAACTGCAAGCATAATTGCTCAAGCCCGGCTACTAGAGGTTCAGATGGAGGCCAGGGTGGTGCTGGCTTAAAAGGTACAGATGGGTTCGATGGAGTTGCAGGGCCTATCTCTACAATGACTTTAACTACTGTTATTGGAGACCTTACAGTTGTTGCCGGGGCCGGAAATGGACAAACCGGTGGTAACGGAGGTAATGGCGGGCCAGGAGGAGACGGTGGCTATGGAGGTAACTGGAATCCTAATGGTTATACTGATATAGGAAATAGCTGTAATGGCGGAAGCAATGCAGCTAACGGAAATACAGGTCCTCAGGGAACGGGCGGCCCAGGCGGTAATGCCGGTAACGGTGGGGCGGGAGCTCAGGTAATAATTTATTACACCGAAATTACAGGGAACATAACAACTAATATTGTTAACAGCCAACCTGGTGCAGCTGGTTCGGGTGGTGCAATAGGAGGTACTAATGGTGCTCCGGGTAAAGTAGGCGTACCGTCTAAAATTACGCTAATCCCATTAACGTAGTAAAAAATATTTGTTACATAACATTCCGGATACTTAATGCATCCGGTATTTTTCTATTCTATAATAATAATCTTAATGTATTATGATAATCAATGGTATAAACTATAGTATTTATATATCTGCAAAAGATGGATTAAATGGTACCCATGGCGCTAGTGGCATTATGGGTGCGAACGGAATTAATGGGAACAATGGCTCACGCACTGGAGGCTGGTTTCCAAAATGTACTTGTGCAACAAATGGCACACCGGCAGGTAATGGTACAGATGGAATCATTGGAAGCGATGGGACACCAGGTTCAGATGCTCCCGCCAGTTTTGTTATGACTGTCACGGATTTTGTCATTACTGGCCAAGCACTTAATATTTTAAGTCAGGCGGGGAATGGCGGAAATGGCGGAAATGGTGGAAACGGCGGAAACGGCGGAAACGGCGGAAATTCAGGTGTAAATGTAAGCAAGTGCCTTAGCGATAACTCATGTCCTTCTGCTACAGGAGGTAAGGGAGGCAATGGTGGAAACGGTGTTACCGGAGGCAATGGTGCTTCCGGGGGTGATGCAGGTAATGTTACAGTGTATTACTACAACTATTCTAACGATATGAGTAAGATGAACTTAAGCACTAATCCAGGACTGGGAGGACAGGGAGGTCTTGCGGGAAATCCTGGAAATCCTGGAAATGGAGGTACTAATGAAGGCGGTCCGTCACATGCTCCAAACGGTTATCCCGGAGGAAATTCGGGCGGAGGAAATCCTGCTGATAATGGAGCTGCGGGAATAGTTACTTTAAAAAAAATAACAAAAGTAATGCAATGAAAGATAGTGTCGCTTCTTTACAGGTTTTAATGGTACAGCTGGCCTCTCAGGCCGCTTTACCTACTCTTATTAAATCAGGGCCGCAGTTGCCGAATGGCTGGGTAACCTTAACAATATTTACTAGCAAGGCCTTAGGGACTGTTACACCTGTACAGGGCTTTTTGTCTGTAGGACCTGTTAATGAGGATGGTGACCTGGCTGTTACACTTTCCCTTGGAATTACGTGGAGTGCATATTATAAAAATAATGTAACGGGGTTTCCGGTTCCTGAAAACGACCTTAAACCCCTTCCATTAAGGATTATAGGTAAAAATGCGCCGCCGACAGTGCCGCCTGCAAAGCCGCCAATGGTATTAACGGTATTTGCTAATGCTTATTCCAACGTGCAAAACTTTATATGGGATAGCTTAACATTTATTGAAGAAGAATATAATGATATACCGTTCTATATAACAGGCATGGGGCCGGGAGCACCAATAGCCCAAATTTGTTCACTGGATTTTAAAAATGGAAATATAGGTCCCAAAAAACAGGATCCTCCAGCACAATTGGCAGAAGGATATACTTTTTCGACACCAGCATTTACAAATGTTGAATTTCAGACTTTTTATAATTCTTTGATCACCAAAAAAACTATGCCTGCACAGTATGCTGTTTGTGCAGCAACACCAAGCATAAGAGCCGATTTTTTTCCTTTAAATGATGGTTACTTTGCACTTGGGGCAATACAGTATATTAGGGGCTTAACTCTCCCTCAATATGATGTTCCCTGGTGGAACCGCAGTGATGTTTATTATTTAAAGCAGCTAGGAGGTGAACCCAAAAAAAATCTGATTATTCCGGTGTTAATTTCAAACCCGCCTGCCTTTTTTTCGCAAAATATGGCGTTTGTGTTATCGTTATTGACGGCTGTAACGTATCAGTTGGCACAGCATCCTGAATCAATAATAAAAATAAACATAACCCCTTACACACTGTATAAAATTATTGGTGACGGTACTACTTTTGCGGCCATTTTTCAAAGTCCTGATTCGGTTGTCGTGGCTTTTAGGGGTACAGTAAATTTTAAAGAGTATTACACCTATAATTGCCAGTCTACATTTGCTTCTGTTAATTTTATTAAGGATTCCGCAGCAGCAGTACATGCCGGTACAGCAGCAATTTATAATCTGCCTATTAATAATGCATCAACAACAGTAGCTGCTGCATTAATAGCAGAACTTAAAATTATTGCCCCAAATAAGAAACTGTATCTAGCAGGCCATGATATAGGCGGTGCAGTAGCCAGTCTGGCAGCAACAGATTATGCAATTAGCAAGTACGGCTTTAATGTAACGGCACTCTATACATTTGGCAGCACCTTATTTTCCAATATTACCTTTAAAGAATATTTTGAAAATAACATTGGCCCAAACAGTTATCAACTGTTAAGGCTTAAGGATACATCACCCAACGCAATTGTAACATTAGGATATCTTAGTTTGATGAACCCGATAACGGTAAATGGGCAGCTTGAAACAGAGGAAGCTACTTACCATTCGCTTGAAGGGTATATCAATTTGTTAAATCCTTATGAATCTTCACAATCTGCAAAGGATACAAATAGCACACCTACAGAACTATAAGTTTTATCATCCCATGGAAAACACATATTTTAACGATACAGAAACATTCACAGAGGATGCCTTAGGAGGCAATAACGGTGTTACATTTTCCGGTTTGGATCCTATTTTGGGCAGTCTGGGTGAAATGGTGGGCCTTCTTGATAAAGAAGAGTCTCAGGATGATACCTACAATCTTAATAATGCATGGTTTACAGATCCTATAGAAAAGACTAAAAGCGGATTTACAGAAAAATCATCTAATTTGGGAGATTTACTGGGTCAGATATTAGGCAAGGTAGGAGGTAATTCGCTTGGCATTCCGGTAAAAGATCCTGCTTTACTGGGTACATGGTATCCCGTAAAATATGATGATAAGGAAACCGGACTTTATTTTGTAACCTCTCAAAAAGGTACAGAAACTGTTTTAGGGCTGGGTATTCTGCACAGTTGGACAGTGACATCAGAGAATCCATTAATAAAGGTTAATGTTTGGGGCCAGATCCCTTTTATCAGGATTGATAAAGGAGAGGTTAACATTACTTTTGATACAAAAGGATATCCTATCAATTTTGGAATAGCGTTAGAAGGGGCTAAAACCGACAGCCCTTTAATAGATATTAATGATGTTTCTTTTAATGGAGTAAAAGTAAATGCCAGTATAGATCTTGCTGCTGCTTCTCCGTTTGATCTTTCGGTTATGGTGCTGGCTTTAAAGCTGGCAGGAGATAAAAAACCAAGCGACCGCACCCTTGCTGACCTTGAAGCCATAACAGGCCAGCAGATACTGGAAACGGTATCCAGCCTTTTTATTGGGGCTTTAAGTAAAGTGTTTCCAGATGAGAAACAACAAACAAGAATAGGCTATTTTGCTCCTTTAATGGGATTAACTTCTATAATTCCTAACTCAGACCAAAAATTACCTGTATTGGAATGGTATGAGTTGTTTAAAATAGCTTCAAACCCAAGTCAGTATCCTAATGGTGCAGCAACACCATTTTTAAACTGGTTTAATACTCTAAGTTCTAATCCTGAACAATTAAAAGCGTGGCTTTCCTGTCTGGGAGGTTTTATAAGCGATACTCCGGTAACTGCTACAGGAAGCGGTACAAGAGCAAATCCTTTCCAAGTCTCACTAATTAGCGTTGACAGTATTGGAAAACTAAATTTTACAGTAGGTACCGATGTAGTTTTAGAAGGTACCCGTTATTTTTATCCGGGTATATCATTTTCGGGCAAAGATATAATACTGGGCGATTCTGATGTTGCCTTTAATGTGGAAGCCGATTTGGAGTTCGCAAAATTCCAGCTAAGCGGAAGGAATGTATCGGCAGATCCTACAATCAATTTTCAGTTTAAATGTGCCCTTAATAATAAAACAGCTGGTAAACCGCTATGCGAATTTAATGAATACAGTTTTGGTAATCTTGAAGGAGGTATGTCATTTGGTTTATCCGGAAGTGTGGTTCCTTATTTCAGATTAAATAAGGTTGTAACCGATACCAGCTCTTTTGATACGATTGATCTGCTTTCTCCTTCTCAATTAGCTAATGCAGGTGCTTCATTATTGAGTGATGGTATCAAGACTTTACTGGGAGTGACATCAACTTCAACAAATACATTTGCTAATGGTGTAGCGTCGCTTATAGGTCTTACACGTCCAACAAGTGCTGCATCAGACTGGCCTGCAGAATTAGCAGTCCCGTTTGACGCTCAGCAGATGATTAATTCGATAACAAATCCAATAGGTGCATGGGCAGGATATTATCTGGAAGTCCTTAAGTATGCACCATTGGTCAATAATAAAACAGCATTTACATATATAGTGCAGGATTTTGCACAAATGCTAAATGCAGCAACTGGAGGAGAAACCATAACTGTAACCGGTGATGGTACGGCTGATTCACCTTGGAAAGCAGGTATCTCACTGGATGATATTTCTTTGCCTGCTTATTTAACGGCATATAATACAGTATTACCTAACGATGATACAAGGCTTGTTTTGGGATTATCATTAGAGCCGGAGCTAAACCTGCTGGATGTAAAGGTTGTTCCTTCTATAACGCTTGATTTTGTAAGTGTGGATTTCCCTTCTGGAAGTACAGGAAACACACAAATAAGCGCTAACTGGCTGCCACTTATTGCCGCAAAGTTAACATTGCCCGACGGTTTTGAGACACCCGAAGCAGCAGGTATTTCTGTAAGTGTGGATAAATCTCAGCTATCTGCTGCATGGAGTAGATTTAGTGGCTGGAACTGGTCGTTATTTGTAAATAAGCCAACTTTGAAACTGGATGGTAACGATCTTGCACTTGGACAGGACCTTAATTTTGATGACCAGTCTGCACTGGAAGATCTGGTAATAAACGGTGTAAAAACTTTTGGACCATTTCTTGTAGGGGCATTGGGCGCTTTCTTAATGCGTACTAATACGAGAGCCGGATTATTTACAACAGGGGCTTTTGGCCTGCTCACAGATATTTCTAAATCCACTATTTATCCGAAAGGGTTTAAATGGGATGGTTTTACACAATTTAAAATTTCAAGTTTTGCTGCTCCCTGGGGAGATATAAGAAACCAGTTTGCCGATAATTTCAACACCGATAATAAGGCTAAAAGTTTATTGGCATTGCTTTCATGGACCATTAATCCAGATTTACAAACACCTCCGGATATAACGGGCAGCGGTACCTTTATTGATCCTTATAAAACACCTATACCTAAAAACTTTGAAATACCGGTATGGTACGATACAGTCAGTAAGGTAATAGGAACAGGAATAGGCCGTAATGATGTATACCAATACAATGACAAGAAAACGAATCTTAATTTCCAGTTTGATCTTGAGACAAGGTTAAATGCCATAGAATTTTCTTTGGCAACCGGAGATTTTATAACTACTAATTGTCCGTCTTTCAGCCTTCTGGGAACGTTATCTAATCCTGATGGCCTTTTGATAGATTTACCTCTTAATGCAGGAAGTGTTGGCAAGGTAATATTAGGATTAAATTTAAGCATAGCAGACTCAGGTATAAAATTTGAACCTGTAGTAACTATGCTTGATGTAACGCTGGCAGGACAGGAAAAAAGGGATTCGTTAACGCTTGAAGAAATTTTAAGCCCTGATTTTGCAGCGAGCCTTCAGCAGGCATTTTATACCATCTTAAATGAGGCGGTACAGGTTGCCGTTGCACAGGTAAAAGATGTACAAGGCTTTAAAACGGCATATGAACTTCTGTCTTTATTAGGACTGGTTATAGTCCGGGTAGAAGAAGAAGATCCTTATGCCATAAATATTGCAGGGTGGAACGGACTTATTTCTAATTTTGATACCTATATCGAATCGCAGCTATCTTCCTTATTGACTGATGTCAATGTAAGAAAGCAGTTATTCTCCTTTTTAGAAGATATTTTTGATATTAAAATTCCTGACTTTCCAAAACCACTTCTCGATCTTTTAAATGCACTGGGTATATGCGGGCCGGCTTCCCAAGGGTATCCTTTATATCCTAAAGCTTTACTTGAGATAGCTTCAAATCCGGTTAACAGTATAAGAGACAGGTTTGAAAATTTATTCACTAATACAGAAGTATTACAAGCACTAACAAGAGAGCTTGTACAGGATCTTCAGCCGGCAAAATGGGGTAATTTCACTTTTAGTACAAACAGTAGTGGAGTAGTAACTCTGGCGATTTTACCGGAAAATGCATTTAAGCTGGGTACATTTGCAGAGTTTAGCGGTACTATAATTCTGGATCTTATTAACAAATCTATGCAGTGCACGCTTAATGCCTATTGTCCGGTATTAGAGTTGGCATTAAGTAATACTATAAATTTAACCTATCCTTTAACTACAGATAATATCTTCACTTCAAAATTAATTTGGGGTGATGGCAGTAAACCTTCTGCAGATCCGCTGCAATTGTATCCTTTTGATGGAGGCACTTTTGTAGATCAGTTATCTAAAATAGCACCAGCTTATGTCCTTAATGTGCTTTTAAATGCAGTTCTGGAAGACAGCTTGTTAAATAAGTATCCTTTCCTGCAACAGGTATTTGAAGGTCTTGGTTTAGCTAAAAAAACGAATAGTTCCCAAAATAAGGATCTTCTTTTAGCAGCATCAAACAGTCAGGAATGGAGCATGGAGTCTATATTAGGGATACTAAAAGACCCGCTGCCATGGCTTTTATCAGATAGTGTACTAGGACTTAACGGCAAGTTTAATGTAGCTTCACTTGTAAAACTTCTAAGTAATTTACCCGAAGTGTCAACTGCAAATGGTATAAAGGCAGCTCCACTTACAAATGGGGTAAGTATTACTGGTCTGCCTTATGATCTGGCTATAAACCTGACGGGAGAAAACGGACTGGCTTCATTTCAGTTTGGTACTACAGAAATAGACATTGCCGGAGGTACGGCTGTGTTGGATAATCTTAAATTAAAAGTAGATCTTGACGCTAATTTTCAGCCCGCATTTTCGGGAGGAGTAGATATTTCTACTAAATCGGCTGATATTCCTTTCTTTATATCTACCGGGTTTGATAAAGAATTTCTACTTAAAATATCAAGGGGCACTCCGGCAGAACCGGAAGACTTAAACCTGCAATTACTGCCATTTTTAGGATGGGGGAATATCGCAGGCCAGGCTGCGGGACTAGCAGCTGTAACCCTTATTAAAGACCTTACACCTAAATTGCTCACGGCATTGGCACAAACAGGAGCAAAACCATTTATAGATAAAATGACAGACTTTGCATCGTCTGTAGAGGTAGGTAAACTAGCCGATGCATTATTAAAAATACTTACGCCACAAAACTTTATAGATAAAACACAGCCTGAATTACTTGAGTTAATCGAAGAGGCGGGCTTGAAATGGTTAAAAGAGAGGTTCAGCGAAACGAATTCCGCAACAACTGCTATTGCTGTAAAAACATTACTGGATACGGTATTGCCTACCCAGATATCGACAGACAAGGGACTTGTGTTGTTTTCTCCGGGTGCGAATATGCCGGTAATAAAAGCAGGTTTAAATAACAAGAATCTGTTGGGCTTATGGGCTGGGCTGGAAATGCCTTCACTTAAGATAGTTGATATTACTATTTCTGATACAGGTGCAGGTATTGATATTGCCACAGGTAAATTCGATTTTAATTTTGGGTTTAATGTTATGGTACCTATTGAAGGTACTTCGGGACCGTCTATTAATCTGGAATACGTTTCGGATAAAGGTTTTGTATTATCTCTGGATCCACTGACCAATAAGAAAGAATCGGGTCTGGAAAATTCAAGCCTTAAAAGGCAGTTACTGCCGGAGTTTTTCCCTGGGCAGGGTTCATTATCCGACAGGATGTCCGAATGGATATTCAGCGTATTTAAAAATGTTGTTCCAAGATATATATCCGCATTGGTGCTTAATCAGGATAGTGTGCATACATGGCTGGAATCGCCGGTTATAAGTACTGGATCGGGAGTGCCAACACCTGCATTGCTTCTTGAAGCAACCTCACTTATTATTGGCGAGGGCAGTACCGCTAAAAAATATTACCTTAACTCTTTTGATAACCTCAGCAATATAACGCCGCAGGCTTTCTTTGGGAATCTGCTTAAAACGTTGATGCAGAATGAGATTACGATACTGACTTTTGGAAAAGATAATAAATCGAAGATAGTAATAGGTCCGGAATCTGGTAAGACGGGCAGTTATGGCCTTCATCTTTTTGCACCCGATCTTAAGATTGCAGCACTGCCTAATATTGTGTTGCAGTTAGGCGATAAAAATGATGACTGGATAAAAGGCAGTGGCGGTGAAGTTAGCAATTCCGGGATTGGTATATATATACCTATCACTGTAGATGCTAAAACTAACGAAATATCGGCCGATTTTAGTAATATAAACCTTGTACTGGATAATGTAGGATTCGATATTGTAGGTACTGAGGGTAAACCTCTCGTAGACTTCAGCAGGTTTGTAATACAAGCCATTAAGCCAAGGGTTTTATTTGATCTGAAATTAAATGGTGGCGACCCTACGGTAACATTTGGTGCTGGGGTTACGCTGGAAAATATAGGAGTTTCATTGTCACCTTCTACAATGGCATCTGGGGGTAGTGCAAATCCTATTGCAAGCAACTTGTTAGGATCAGGTGATGAAAAAAGTAAAGATAATCCGCCAACCAACCCTACATTTTCTGTAACAGCAGGTTATATCAATAAGGCCTATATTAATCTTAAGAGCAATACAGGCAATGGTACCGAGGTTATACTGCCTGTTCAAAGGGGATTTGGGCCACTGTTTGTAGACAGTCTGGGGTTACGCTGGGATGCTGAAAGCATAGAGAAGTATTTGCATTTTCTTTTTTCAGGAAGCGTAGAACTTGCCGGACTAAAAGCAACACTTATAGGGCTGGACGTAGGATTGCCTACAAAAAAACCAACAGATTTTGGTATTTATACTCTGGATCTCCAGGGGTTGGATATTAGCTTTAAGGGAGGAAGCGTTAGTCTGGATGCAGGCTTACTTAAACAAACAGAACCGTTTTTATGTTATAACGGAACAGCAGTTATTAAAGGAGGTTCATTCTCTTTAATGGCATTGGGATCTTATGCACAAATACCGGTATCTGATAAACAAGGTGCAGACACAGTTCCGTCGTTATTTGTATTTGGGGTATTGAATGCTCCACTGGGAGGTCCGCCTGCATTTTTTATTACAGGCATAGCCGCAGGTTTTAGCTACAACCGCTCTATCCAGATTCCATCTGTAGAGAAAGTACAAAGCTTCCTGTTGGTTAAAGGTGTAGTAGATGGCAGTTTTACAAGTAATGACCCTGTTAAAGCCCTTACAGAACTTTCGGAAATTGTTAAACCGGAGATAGGGCAGTATTGGGTAGCCGCCGGATTAAAATTCAAATCATTTGAGCTTATTAATACCGTTGCAATATTATTTCTGAGCTTTGGTAAAGAATGGGATATTAATTTGTTGGGGTTAAGTTATGCAACCCTGCCACCGGAAGTACCGGATATCGCAATTGCCTACTTTGAGCTGGCTATAAAAGTATCATTCAAACCAAGTGAAGGAATCATATCGGCAGAGGCAAGGCTGACGCCAAACTCATATGTGCTTACTAAAGACTGTAAAGTAACAGGAGGATTTGCCTTTTACTTATGGTATAAAGACATTACTACGAAAGATTATAAAATAGCTGCGGGTGACTTTGTAATAACATTGGGTGGCTATCACCCGGCGTTCAATGCACCTGTTTATTATCCTGATGTGCCGCGTTTAGGAATGCAATGGAAAATGGATATTGCTGTAGGTAAGATAAGTATATCCGGAGGCGTATATTTTGCACTATGCCCTACAGCCATTATGGCGGGAGGTTACCTTAATGTAAGCTATGAGCTTGGGCCGCTTAGTGCCTGGTTAAATGCTTATGCTAATTTCCTTATTGAGTGGAAACCATTCTACTTTAATGTAGGTATTGGTATTACTGTCGGGGTTTCTTTTGGAACAACCATTGCCGGTGTATCTATAACGCTTAAAGCTGAGCTTGGTGCTAAACTTAATCTTGAAGGTCCTCCTACACATGGATCCATAGAGGTGAACTGGTATGTAATTTCATTTACGATACCTATTGGATCTGGTAAATCTCCAATAGATAACCAGCTTACCTGGGCACTTTTTGAACAAAGCTTCCTGCCAAAATCAGGGCAATCAGTTTCAAAAAACTTAATGCTTAAAGATACCAGTGGTGGTTCACAGGAAATTGTGAAATGGAATGCAGATTCCGGTTTGCAAAGCACCAATAAAGATAGTGCGGTATGGATGGTAAATCCGGTTCCATTCTCTGTTTCGGTTCAGTCGGCAATCCCTGCAAATTTAGTAACCGTAAGCAACTCAGGATTTGAACAGAACGGTAAGGCGGTAGGAGTACGTCCTATGGGATATATCACAAACCTTGAAGCGCCATTAAGTATCTCTATAGTTGATGGAGCTGGGAATGAGGTTGATCTTTCTGCAAGAGGAATTACAATGACTGCTATAACAAACGGTGCCCCTTCAGCATTATGGTCAAAAGAAATGCTGGACAAAAAACAGGCACCAGACGCAGAAACGATGCTTATTGATGGAGCGTTGTTTGGGGTAACAATAACTGCAGATCATTATGTCATTGCAGGTAATATACCGGCATTTAATATAGATAATTTAAAATATGATAATAACGCGATCAGGCTGTTGCCATATGCTTTAGTACCAAATTATCCCGCAGCACCGCTTTACCCTGATCAGAACAGATCATACACGATAATCAAAGAGTCTATCATGAACAGTGATGTAATTGTTAAGCGTAACGCTGTGTTCAATGCTTTAAGGGCAAGTAGCATTGCAGCACCTGATAGTCCGGATCTTTCTGTAATGGCTTTTGCCGCAGAAATGATACTTCAGGATCTTCCGGTTATTGCAAGACTTGGCATTTATCAAAATGGCGGACAATCTGTAAAAGGAACTCCGAGAACAGCGGTAAGAGGAGTTAAAAAAGCAGCATCATTGAAAAAAGAAGTAAGGCAGCCGTTGTTACAGGGTATCTTAAAAAGATATACTACAAGAGCTGTTATGAAAGGCAGTGAAGACATATCTTCTTTAAGTGCAATGCCGCTATATTCAACCAAGGTAAGGGCTAAATGGTCTGACAAAACAGTTGATCCTGTTTCTGTGGATAAAAAAGAAATAGCTTCTGTGGATTTTATAACCATTCATGATGGAGGTATAGCTTTATGGGAAACGGATGTAAACACTGTTGTTACTGTGAAAAACGACGGTAATCTTCCTGTTCTTATATTCACTTTTAATAAATATGGGGAAATAACCAGCATGAAATATTTTGAATCCGGCGTAATATATACCCTTCCTGCTTTTACTGCACAGGTAGTAGTACAGGGCTACGGAGAAAATGTTGACAATACTGCAGGCTGGCAAAAAAATACGCTGCTTTCTAAAATCAATCCGATTTGGGCACTGACTGACAGAGCATTGATAAGGGTGCAAAACAGCCAGCGAATATTGATTCCGGGGACTAACAGACAAATGGGATTAATTGATACAGGAGACCTGCTGGAAAACAACAAGGTACACGGTGTAAACGGTTTGGAGCCTGGATGGATACAATCACTTTTCCCTATATCCTGCAAATTCATTGCTGTGATGACAGAAAGTATAATGGAAGGAGACGATGATGTCTTAGTAACTGTAGCTTCAGGGGAGATTCCGCTAAAAACCGGCTTGAACACACCTCTAAAATCATATATCCAAAATGGCAAAACAATCTTTGTTTATGCTGTTCCCGAAGCCAAATCGACAGATACCTATTATGGAGTCATTGCAAAACCAGATAATAGCAATTTAAATATTACAGGGATGTACGGACTTACAAATATGGAGGAAATTTCAGGAGAAATATGGAATGGACTTTCGCTTAATTACGGAGCCATAGACCTGGAAGCAGACAATAACAAATCGAGTGCTATACAAGTAACTGCTAAATAACGAACTAATGAGTACCAGCATAATAACACAACCGGATACGATAGGAGCAGGAGAAATTCGTTTTTACGATTATATCCAGCCACCTTTACCCGCCGGTAACTATACATTAAAAGCAAAACAAGAGGTAAAAGGAGTAACTGATGATCAGGACCCTTTATACGCTTCTAACCAGCCATTGCTTGTTAATGGTCCGCGATTTAGTATTGAGCCTAGTGCAATACATACTTTATACCCTCCGGCAAATCAATTGGGGAATTACGACAATTCATTACCACATATGGTATTTAATAACTTTTCATTACCATGGTCTCGTGAAATTAATCCGCCAGTAACCGATGCAGAAAGGAAATTAAGATTTAACAAGGCTATGGGGGATCCTGCCGAAATAAACCAGATTCCCTGGATGGGGTTATTAACAGTATATCAGGACGACATAGATTTGGGTAAAGTACCTGCCATACCCAGAGTAATGACTGTAGAAGAAATGCTTACACCAACAGATAAGGTTTTATTGCCAGTATTAGGAAAAGTAACGAATGGCACCGATTCATTAACTGTAATGGATGTTGATCTTGATTACTTTCAGGCGATAGCACCTACAATAACCGAACTTCCTTTCCTTGCACATGCAAGGGGTGTAAATACAGGTGGGAAAGTGATGCTGGGCATGGATGACGATGGATGTTTTTCTGTAGTCATTGGCAACAGGCTGCCAAAAGGCGGAGATAAAAATTATATTTATTTAGTGTCTTATGAAGGGCATCAGGATCATTTGAGCCCTAATAAGATTACCGGTTACGATAAGATAAGACTCGTAATGCTTGGATCCTGGCAGTTTACCTGTAATGAGGCAAGAGCCAGTTTTAAGACGCTAATGTCCGATTTGTGTCTGGAAGGCAGAGGAGGCGTCAGCCTGTTACAAATGCCTAAAATACCAGATACAGATACTAATAAATTGGCAAAAGAAGCTCTGGAGATAAGTTATGTGCCACTGCAAAACAATATGCGTGAAGGGGAAACCTCTACTTCATGGTATCGAGGACCTATGGTTGCAGCACCTACACAAAGGAGCTTTGCATATGGCCCATACTTGTACAGTGACCATGCTATTCATTATGATCCTGAGTATGGATTGTTTAACCATGCCTATAGTTCGGCATGGCAAATAGGACGTTTACTGGCTTTATCTGATGGCACTTTTGCCAACGGTCTTTTTAGCTGGCGTAATGCTTATTTAAAAAAACTCACCAAAGAATCTAAAAACAAACAACTGAAGGCAAAAGCAAATATACTGGCTGCTGCCGAAGTAAAAGAACCAAACATAGTATCAGGTACACTCAGCCTGTTTACTAATAAATTCAGAGATGTTGAGTGGCCTGTTTTTGAAACCCGCAGGGAAAAACTCTTGGGGAATCATTTACCGGGAGTACTAAATGATCAGGAGGTTAAAACGCTCATTAAAAATGATGATGATCCGCTTTTAGAACTTGTTAAAAAACTAAAAAAATAATCTTATGAAATCCTGGGGAAACAGAAATACACTGCATGAATCTATGGTGAAAAATATGATGGCTGCATCTGCCGGAAATAAAGGTAGTGATGCACCAGAATTGCCAGATGATCTTGCACAATGGTTAGCACAGCTTACACTTTTATATGGAGTTCCAACAGAATATCTGATACCAGATCCACGATTGCTGCCTACAGAATCCCTAAGATTCTTTTTTCTGGACAGGAACTGGATGGACAGGCTTGTTGACGGAGCCTTAAGCACAGGGGTATTATCATCAAGAGATCAGGTGTTTACAGAAGCCTTTTTTGAGAATATATACACACAGGTTGATGAAGCCCAGATAAAGCTTAGATCTACACTTCGTAACGAACCTTCGAATATAGGTACTACTGGTGGAACTATCTCGGGTTTTATTTTTCGCTCACAAGTAGTTTCAGGCTGGCCGGGAATAGAGATCAATGCTTATCAGGGAGATAAACTTCTTAATATAGTAAGGATGGACAGGCTTTCGCCTAATGTATTGCTTTGTCTGTTTTATGGTGTTCCAGATAAGGTAGATTTCTCTGAGCCTGCTGAAGGTCTGCATTTTGGGATAACAAGAGAAAAAGGGACACAGAGCTTTGAAGTATCCATGAGAGGACTTGGATACCCATCGGAAGCAGTTCATCCTGCGGGAACGCAAATAGGAAGTATTACTGCAGCCGGAAAGTTAAGAAATGGAACTCAGCCGGGTGTTGTAGATATAGCCGGACTTGCAGATTCTATTACAAAGGTGTTGACGGCCAATAATGCTCTTGCAGATAATAAGCTTACTCCGGGTGGTTTTGCTATACAGCTAACCCAAGGGGCAGGCAGGCAGTCCTATCAGATAAAAGACGATTCAGGGAACCAATATCCACAGTGCAATTATACAATTAACAGTATTAAAACGATATAATTATGTCAGATTCAAAACTTTCACCAGTATGGCCGGGTCCTTCTGTTTTGGTACCTATGGCAACTGATATTTTGCTTATCGGTAACATTGATTATTACTCGCAGACTAAATGGTCCAGCGTAAAAGATAATTACTATAACCTTTATTGGCACCAACTGCCCGACCAGCCGGCTCCTTTTGGTACTAAAACATGCCCCGATGTTGGAATCCATATTATGTGGACGCTTCCCTTCAGCATGAGAAGGGGGACACAAAATACCGAGACTAATGAAATAGCCTTTCCTGATGTTCCTAACAGATGGTTGATTACCCGTTTTGAATATCCAAAAAATATAAATGATGATAAAATTCCTAATGGAGTCCCTATAAATGTTATTCCGGTTATAAAGGATAATGGAGTTAATGTGTTAAAGAGCGATGATCTTTTTAATATTGACGACGCCCCTGACAATTATAATCAATACCCATATCCGGAAGATAAGGACGGAACTCCGGTGAGGGGTATCGGAAAAAGCTATATACTCAAAGACTGGACCGGCGAAGCGACAGAAGGGAAATCATTTTTACAGGCTGTAGGTCCCGGCGATGTGTCATGGTCTGTTGCTTATGATAATGTAAGAAATGTTTTTTCACTGCATGACACCCCGGGAGATGATAAATCCATATTTACATATTCTATCGTGGGCTGGTATGCAAATCCTCAAGATGATATTTTAATCAATATGCCAGTAGGCAATAACGACATTTGGGAACAGGCATTAAGGGGCAAATATTCATGGTCTGTAGGTGATGGCACCGCTGATGTGGAAGATGCTGTTAATGCATGGTTGTACTGGCAAAAAGCGCATGGGCTACAGGAAGATTTTGATCCTGCATCCATCAACTTGCCGGAACAGGCTAAAAATGCAATACTGGCATGGCACAAGTGGCAGCAGGAAAATGGAGATATAACAGATCCCGCACCGTTAGCAACACAAACCCTTTGCCATTCTATGGTTGCAAACGTGGTTTGGGATGGCTATGATATTGCTTATGGGTCTGGAGCGCCTGGTGGGGGCACTACATTTCCTGATGTAGCCATAGGGTATAATTCTATTGAGGCCATATCTGCCTACATGGCAAATAAAGTAGCCAAAGAGCATGATCAGGAACCGTTTGTATTTGATATAGCAAGGGCACTCGAAGCCTTTCAAAAAGACCTCATTTTTGATCTTGACAAAGATCCTGTAAGAGTAGAGTCCACTTTACACAATTCCAGATTTGAAACTGCTTATGCGGGTCAGGAATGGATAGTGGTTAATGCAGAGCAGGGTGACAATGACACTGCAGAGACAGGAGGACAGCAAACAGTAGATCTTGATGAGAATGCTACAAAGGTGCTTACAAACCTTAATGTTTTACAAGAGGAAGTCAATATTCTTTACAGGCTTATTGCGAGCCAAAGGACAGAGTTGTTTTCTCTAACCCTTAAAAAAAATTACTTAGGAAGAAAGGTTACCACGGCGGTAAAACAGAGTATACAGGCAATTTCTGCAAATCTGGATTCCAATATTAAAGATCATAATACCAAATGGAATAAGGCAGCAAACGATGCAAAATCTTTTCAGCAGTCATTAGGCAAGGATTTTATAGTAAAAGCAGTTGACCAGGAAGCATTTGCCGCACCTAATGATCCTGTTATTATGGTAGCAGGGATTGGGCAGGATACAAAGCTGTCTGATCCAACAGAAAATCAGGATGGCAGTTTTTTAAATGTAAGGGTAACCGGGCAGACTGTATCTGCGATTGATGTAACTTATACTGTTGATAATGTACGGCAAACCCAAACAATTGGGGCATTAGAAATTTTGAATGCAGTAACAATGCCTTTATGGAATGCTATTCCTAAGGAAGTGATGGATTTATGGATTGAAACCTTATTACTGGACCAAAGCTGCGCAAGGCTTATAGCAACTGTATTTTTTAATAAATGCGGAGTTGCCAGCCCTTCCAACGAACAAATAAATCCGTTAGCTGAACAGGTAAGGATGCAGCAAACCATTATATGGAACGACCCTAAAACATTTGAGTGCCATGTACAAGCATTAGCCGATGTTGCTAAATTTAAAGGAGTGATTCCATCCGAAGTAGGAGTAGCTTACAGGACAAAACAACCCTGGTCTCCTATATACATGGACTGGAGTATACGATGGAGACCTTCTTCATTAGACGATTCACAGGAGCTTGCTTCTTGGAAACTGGGTGATATAGATTATGAATGGCAGGGTGACCACATAACGCCTATTCAAAATTTCCCTCCGTTTATGGGACGTGCTATTTTAAATGCCGATACTGCAAAAGTGATTCAGAGCAAGTTTGAGACCTTTACAACAGACTCCAATTATGATACATCAAAGATACCTTACTACATAAAAGAAGATCTTAAAATTGTTGCTAAGGAAATAGCAAATATTGACATACTAACGCAGTCAATGAGTGGATTATCAAAGCAGTTAACAACTATGCTAATGACTATAAACAATTATCCGGCAGACGATGATGTGATTAGTTTATTAGGAGATTCAAATTCAAATTTCAGGCCTGTAACCGGTAGCCTTGATGCTTCAAAACTGCAGCCTTTTTTCCCTATTCCTGCAGGTCATTTTGAAGTAATGGATATTTGGGTCGTTGATTCCTTCGGACAAATATTGAGAGGAGGCCAGCAATCTCCTATACCGGATATTTATTGGTCAGAAAGCCTTACCACTTCAAGCCCTGCTTATAAAGGTGATACTAAAAATTTTGGGCAAATGCCGCCAAGGCTGGCTCAGCATGCAAAAGTAAGCCTAAGTATGCTTCAAAGTGATAATGATACTATTAAAAGTAACTCTTCAGACCTTACCAGTCCTATTTGTGGATGGGTAATGCCTAACCACCTTGATAACTCATTAATGGTGTTTAATGCAGTTGGAGAAAATATGGGTGCTGTAATTAAAGTAGGACAGGAAAGCAGTAATGACCAGACAGGGCGCAGTTATAGTATAAGATGGGATGCCGTTCCCGGCAGTAATGCAGCATTAGGTGCTCCGCCAACATTATTTAATAAGCATTTGCAATCTTTTATTATACGACTTTTAGCCACCGCACCAGATGGTTCCGGATCTTATGATGACCTTATGTCTTCCATAGATGATTCACTTTGGACAATGGGAAATGTAGGCAATCAAAACGGTAACTTATCCATACTACTGGGAAGGCCGCTTGCTGTAGTACGTGCAGAATTAGATTTATCGCTTTCGGGCATGCCATTATTTAACCAAAGTTGGAGCGAAACAGGTAAATACTACAACCAAAATGGTGCTTATAAGCTTACGCTGCCTGATTTTTGCAATACACCTTTCAATATAAGAGTGGGTGATAGCAATGTGGATAGCAATGGAGTATTAGGCTATTTTCAGGATGATAATTATGATACCTTTTACTCTGTATATGGATCAAATGGGCAAACAGTAAGAATAAACGAATTATTTTCTAAAGCAAGTATGCCCAATAGCAAGCTCTTTAAGCTTATCGATGATGGTAAAAAAGTAAGGTATAAAACAGGCTATGTAAAAACCGACCATAAGGTCTCGCTTGGAGCCAACGATAAAACAGTAAAACTAACGCTATTGGTAGACCCTTCAGGAGATATACCTGTAGTCTCAGGCAGTTTGCCTTCCACCTCAACAAGCCTTCCAAATGGACCTGTATCTACAGCCTTAAATAATCTTAAAGCTACGTTTAGGGCAGGACCATTATTGCTGGATCCCGCGAGAATAAAAATGCCAACCCCGGCTGAGGTAAAAGGAAGCTGGTCCTGGATGGCAAGAAGAGATGTAACAAGCTGGAATGATGAGGTGGCTATACTTCCATCTACCCCGCAGGCTACGCTTAATTCTACAGCACCTTCACTAATAGAAGGATGGATTGTGCTAACGGGTTCTAACGCAACAAATAATTAACTTAAGCAAAGAAAGTAATGGAAAATTCAAGTATTTTACAATATTCTGTTCAACCTGATGAGGTTTTTATAAGCACTTCCACAGATCTTAAGCTGGTTATTACAAATCCGGTTAATGGTAAGCTTATCAATTTTACGGGAGGTCCCAATGGCGATAGTATTGACATTACGTTTCCTATAGGGAATACAGAGACAGATCTGGTAGAAACCTTAAATTTTAATACAAAAGCACCCACAGGCATTACTTGTGCAAAGTCGGCTTTTGGAAATTATTTTACGCTCAGGTTTACAAATAATTCGACAAAACTACAGCCGGGGCAACAGTTAACGGTAACGTTTCTGGCTGTGCCGATCAATTCAAAATGTAAACCTTCAACTCCGGCTGTCATAAAAATATCCGAGAATTTACAAAATGAACGTACTTCTACTGTAAATATAGATAAGCGCCCTGATAACACCTTAGATATTATAGCTTGGGTGAGTCCGTCAATAATAGCTTTAGGCCTTTCTGCTAAACTTTACTGGCAGTCTACTGGAGGTACGAAAGTAGTTGTAGGGCCTTTTAATAGTGGTGATAAAACATTCCCTGTGCAGGGGCCGCCGCCAAGTCCGGGTAATTGCAGTATCAATATACCTTCAACAACAGAATCTCAGCGAACGTATACCTTAACTTTATATACATCAGATCAACAGCATACTCAGGTTCCGGTAACATTAACGCAAAATCCTCCTCTTATAACTGCATTAACCAGTGATAAAAGCGGTTTTTTAAAAGTGGATGATTCCATGACACTGGATTGGTTTTTTTTATGGGGAACCTCATCGGCCATCGTTTCAAATTCGGGATTGCAGCTAAACAATCCTTTAACTGGTGTTACGGTTAATCCGGGCTATGAAGTTATGGAGTCCTACAGCAGCAATTATCAGAATATGCCATCTGTTATTTACTACGAACTGAATGTTAACGGCTTTAAAAATATGGACAGTAAACAGGTAAGTATAAATCTGGAAAAAGTACAAATGCTGTATTTTAAATATACTAAGAAGGATGGCAATGTATTAAGCAGAATAGCCAAAAGCTTTGATTGCCCGGGCTGGAAAGCTCAAAGGCTGGATATAAAAAACAATACACTGGCAGTACTTACTTTATATCAGCCCGGAGGTATCACCGAGGTATATTACCTCGGTGATGGAGATACAACCCATCCTCAGGTGCAGTATTTTGATTATACAAGCAAAGGCAATGGAATTTATGAATTATCATGGGTTACGGCAAATCTTGTTAAGTTGGAATTAAGTCCGGGAGAGGTTATCCCAACAACGGGAATTAAGTCAGGAAAACAAGATGTTAATCTTTCTGCTTCAACAACGTACATTTTAAAAGGTACTGCAGCCGATGGATCAGTAATAACAAGTCAGTTAAATGTAATAATTTAAGTATGAATAAAAATACTGTAGTTGATTTAGTAATAAACTATCCAGAAGAAAAAGGGGAACAAGTTGCCCTGATCTTTTTGGATGGATACGGTGTGGAGAAACAGCAATTTACATTTAATGCTCTTAAGGAAAACTGCCTGTATGTGGCATATAAGCTGTTACAGACTGTTAGTATCCAAGACACAATGCTCATAGTTATTGAAGATGAAGCCGATTTTGTCCTTGGTTTTTTTGGCAGTATGCTTGCCGGATACATTCCGGCACCATTGGCACCTGTTAGAAAATCAAGGAACGAGCATGGATATGAACGTTTATTGGAAATCATAAAAAGAGGGCAATCCAAAAGTATACTTATAGAAGATATACATTATAATCCTTTAATGGAAGTTCTGCAAAAGGAAAACAGAAGCGATGTTAAGGTGTTCACCATTGATTCGCTTAAAGGCAAAACAAATGCAGTTAAACTGCCAGCAATAAATGTAAATGATATTGCTTATATACAATATACTTCAGGATCTACTTCTGTACCTAAAGGGGTAATGCTTAAGCATAAGAATGTAATTAATAACATGGCAAAGATGCTTCGTGTTTTTGATCGTTCAGAATTGGTAAGGATTGCAGGCTGGATTCCCTTTCATCATGATATGGGGCTTGTCGGTCATTTATTTTCAGTATTATATGAATCGGGTTTTGGAGTCTTCCTGCCGGCACATTCGTTCATATCTTCACCCAATTTATGGTTGGAAACCATAAGCAGGTATCAGGCAAATACTTCGGCAGCGCCTACATTTAGTTTTGAGCATTGCGTACGCAAGGTTGATGAAAGTAAAGTACCCGACCTAAGTTGCTGGAAATACGCCTATGTAGGGTCAGAGACAGTATCATTATATATTCTGGACGAATTTTATAACAAGTTTAAAACAGCAGGATTTGCAAGAAGCACTTTTAAGCCTGTTTATGGATTGGCTGAAGCCACATTGCTGGCAGCAGGGGGAACAGACGGACTTCCGGAAGTAGAAAAGAATATTTTTTGGAATGAGCTGGGGCAAAAACAAAAAAGGCCTTTATTGCCGTACCGCATAAATAGTGAAGATACAATTAAAATTATAGACCTTACTACAGGCGAATTATGCAAGGAGGGAGTATCCGGTGAGATATGGATTGAGGGGAATTCAAATGCCGAAGGTTATTTAGATAAAATTCCTAAAGCAAATGAAGGAAATACACCTGTCAGGACAGGAGATACCGGTTTTGTTCTAAATGGCTTCCTGTACTTAACCGGCCGTGTAAAACAAATAATCATTATAAGAGGAGTTAATTATGACGCAGAAGATTTAGAGACCTGCAGCCGTTATAGGCTAACAGAACTTCGGACAAATGACCATACTATTTGTGTTTCCTTTATTGATGGCACAAAAGAAGAATTCTATGTGTTCCAGGAAGTGCACAGGCACACCAACAGAACAGAATTAGATAAAATAGCTTTTCATATCAAAGCGAATCTGGCAGAGGGGTATGGTATATTGCCAAACAAAATAATATTTGTTGCACAGGGGCTTATCCCTAAAACAAGCAACTATAAAATAGCAAGAACAGAATGCCTGGACCAATACCTATCGGGTAAAATGCAAGTAATACATACTACAGCCGAAGATCCGATAGAAAATGAAAATGCAATTGATGATCCGGTGGTGATAGTGGGTATGGCATGCCGTTTTCCTGGTGGGGCCAATGATCTGGATAAATATTGGGAACTATTATCTAAAGGTGTTGATGCCGTTACGGAGGTTCCGCCAAGTAGATGGAATAATGATATTTTTTATGATGAAAGACCCGCTGTTCCGGGAAAAGTAAATACAAAATGGGCAGGTTTTATTGATAAGATTGACCAGTTTGATCCTGCACATTTTGATATTTCTGCTGCCGAAGCCCCAGAGATAGATCCACAGCAAAGGCTGCTAATGGAAACTTCATGGAGGCTTCTTGAGAATGCAGGAATTAAAAAAGCAGATATTGCCGGTTCAGGCACAGGGGTTTTTATAGGTATGTCTACCAACGATTATCTGTATATGAAAATAAAATTAAGCCCTGGTATGGAAGGATTTAATGCTTATTCCGGCCTTGGCAACTCTAATAGTGTAGCCGCCAACAGACTTTCTTATTTTTACGATTTTAAAGGACCCAGTCTAACAGTAGATACAGCATGCTCTTCATCTTTGACAGCCTTGCACTTAGCGGCACAGGCTATTTTAAATGGTAACTGCACACAGGCTATAACAGGCGGAGTGAACGCCATATTATCACCAGGCCCTACAATTACGCTATCTCAGTTTGGGATGATGTCACCGGAGGGACGATGCAAAACATTTGATGCGAGTGCCGATGGCTATGTAAGAGCTGAAGGCTGTGGACTCGTAATGCTTAAAAGAAAATCGGCAGCTATAAAAGACGGAAATAAAATACTGGCAGTAATAGCTGCAACTGTTTCAGGACAGGATGGGCGCAGCCCTGGAATTACTTTCCCTAACGGTAAATCACAAAACTTGCTTATAGAGCGTACATTAAAAGCTGCAGGCCTAAAAGGTAAAGATATAAGCTATGTTGAAGCCCATGGTACAGGCACGGCTTCGGGCGATCCTATAGAAATGGAACAAATAAGAAAGCAATACGGTACGGGCACAAATGCATGTCATGTGGGATCTGTTAAGGCAAATTTAGGACACCTTGAAGCAGGAGCAGGTATAGCGAGTGTTATCAAGTCGGTACTAATGTTGCAACACAAACAAATACCACCTCAAATACACATAAAAACATTAAATCCGCAAATACAATTAGATAATACCCGATTAAAGATTGCGAAACAGTTGACCGATTGGGATACTGATCAGGTTCGAAGGGCCGCCATAAGTTCTTTTGGATTTGGGGGATCCTTAGCACACATTATTTTATCTGAGCCAGAAAAAATAGCAGAGACAGTTGAAAGTGAATCCTATTATGACCATGCACAGCGTCCGTTTATTTTTTCTGCTACGACAGTACAGGGATTGGTAAACCAAGCCGGTGTTTTACTGGAATGGCTTAATACAAATCATGGAATGTCTATACAGGATATTTGCTTTACACAGTCAAAATCTAGATCCGACTTAAAATATCGCAAGTATTTTATGATCAATTCTATACAGTCTTTAAAAGATAAACTTACTGATTTTATAAATTCTGATCAAAATAGTAAAGCAATCTCTCCTTTGGATACATGCTTCCTGTTTACTGGACAAGGCGAGCATTACCTTCATATGGGCAGGACATTATACCTTAGGTTTCCTGTATTTAAATCGGCTTTTGACAGATGTGCCAAAGTTGTAAATGATGAAATAGGCAATAATTTTAGTCTGGCACATCTTGCTTTTGAGGAAAAAGATACATCCTTCTGGCTGGATAAATACATGCAACCTATTCTTTTTGGTGTACAATACTCACTTGGAATATTATGGCAGGAATGTGGGGTAATGCCTCATTATTTAGTGGGACATAGTCTGGGCGAATATGCAGCTGCCTGCCTTTCAGGATGTTTTGAGCCCGAAACCGGAATGGCAATTTTGTTAAAACGTGCCAGTCTTATTGAAACACTTAGCGATAAGGGTATGATGGTAACCATTTTTGCTGACTCTCAAGAAGTTGCTAAAGTAATGGATAAAGAACATGTTAAAATTGCTGTTATTAACAGTGACAAAAAAACAGTTGTTTCAGGAGAAGTGGCAGCTGTCGCAAAAGTAGTGGAGTATTTTAGAGAATTGGGCGTAGATACCTATCATCTTAAAACATCACATGCATTCCATAGCCATCTAATGGAACCCATTGCACAAGAACTTGGTGAATATATTAAACTATTTAGTTTTAAGCAGCCCGAGAAGAGATGGATATCTTCTTTAAAAGGAAAAATAATGGATGAAGCGCCTAATGCTGATTATTGGGTAGAGCATCTGCTTAATACAGTGAATTTTAAGACGGCGGTAAATTTGCTTCCTAAAGATGATAGCATCCATTTTATTGAAATTGGCCCGGGTGCTAGTACTCTTGTAGCAGTTAATGATACATTGAGCCTAACCAATGCAATGTTATTAAGGTCATTGAATGTTAAAAAAGGGGATCGTACAGAGGATTACTTTTTCTATGACTCGATAGGCAAGTTTTATCAGTCGGGAATAAATATAAAATGGGACGCTATTGTAGAAGGGCGTGCTTATCCAGATCGCTTACCTGGGCAGAAATTTATGCACAAATCCTACTGGATGGCCGGAATAGATGCCGAAAGACTCTCTGAATTTGCTACTCCTTCACAGGGAGCGACGGTCTATAAGCCTGCTGTTAGTAATGATGAGACGTTAGTTACAGATACCTATCGCCTTAAATGGAAAGAAGTCTCAGATTTTGCACAAAAAAGTGTCAGTCTGGCGAAAGATACTAACTGGATTATAATAGGCGAAAGCAATGCTTTTGTTGAGAGCCTGTTACAGGAATTAAAAGACAATAAAAACGAAATTTTTTGGATAAGAGCCCAAACAGAAGGTACTTTTATTAATAAAATTAAGCCGGAGTTTACTGTGACTTCTAAAACAGAAACCAGCGAATGGGCCGATATTATTGATAAAATAGTGAACTTTAAAAGCCGTGATGGCAGTAAAGACTGGAAACTGGTCTTTATAACACCCGGGAATGATATAATAGATACTGAATTTGATATACCTTCTCTTGAGTATGGGGTTAGCAATGGTACTGGATTGCTTATACCTTTAATGCAGGCACTTAAAAAGAATGCCCTTGTTTTACCGGTATGGGTGGTTACGGCACAGTCGCAGTATATTGCCCAGCAACACAATGTTATAAACCTAAAGCAGGCTCCGGTTTGGGGATTTTCAAAAACCCTGTTTCTGGAACATCCTGAATTAAGGGGAGGGCTAATAGACATGGATCTGGAGACAGCTCCATCCATCATCCTGCATAAAATAACTGCTCCAAGTACTGAGCGCAGTATTGCCATACGGGAGGGTAGACACTATGTTGAATATATTGCTCCGCAGGAAAAAGCCGTAACCCGTACAGATGCAAAACTGCGAGCCGATGGTGCATATATTATTACAGGAGGTTTAGGAGGTTTAGGCTTAAAATGTGCCAACTGGATATTAGATAAAGGAGGTAAACATCTGGTATTGATAAGCAGGAAAACAATTCCGCCGGTTCATCTTTGGCCAACTATTACTGAGGACAGTCCGGAGTATACTACTATTCAGCAGCTTTTAGTATTACAGGATAAAGGTGCTACAGTTGAAGTAGTCTCTCTGGATATAAGGGATACTGAAGAATTAGGACAATTGTGTAAAGTACTTAACAGCAAAGGTATACCTATACGTGGAATTATCCATGCGGCTGGAGTAAACTGGTTTGGCAAGGTAATGAATCTGGACAGGAGTCACTTTTTAGAAACACTTAAAACAAAAGTTTCATCGTCATGGGCATTGCATCAGCTAAGTTTAACAATGGATTTAGACCTGTTTATACTGTTCTCATCGGTTTCTGCCTTATGGGGATCGGTAGAATTAAGCCATTACACAGCAGCAAACCATTTTATGGATATGCTAAGCCTTTACAGATGGCAACAGGATTTACCCTCCTTAAGTGTAAACTGGGGCCCGTGGGCAGAAGTAGGTATGAGTGCCGAAGAAAGAGAGTCTGACTTGCTTAAGAAATTAGGATTTAATTTAATGCATTCAGATGTAGCTTTAGCAGCTATGGAAAGGGAATTGGTTTTAAATGCACCACTCTCGTTGATTGCCGATATTGAATGGAAGAAATTTGGCACTTTTATAGACTTTTCATTACAGCCTTCCCTTTTCTCAGAAGTTTCTACATATGATGAGGAAGAAAAAAATCTTATGAGTGGCAACATTAAGTTAATACTGGAAAGCAGTCCTGAACAGGCAAGGGAATTAATTGAGAGTGCTGTTAGGATTAAGCTCAGAAATGTGATGCTTATAGAATCTTTTGATAAGATTGAAGGCGACCAGCGATTTAACTTTTTGGGTATGGATTCGCTTATGGCAATACATTTTGTTGTAGAGCTGGAGCAGTATTTTGGCTGTCAGCTTCCTAATACTTTAGCTTATAATTATCCAACCATTAATGCGGTAAGTGATCATATATTTTCCCTGGTATATAAAGTGTCGGAAAATGAGCAGGAAAATATAGTTGCAGAGGATGTTGAGGAATCGGAATTAGTACAGGCAAAAGAAGTAGAGACAAAACCCGATACCTTATTTAAGGTAATAAAAAGTGCAACTACCAAGATAAGGCTAAAAATATATTGTTTCCCTTATTTGGGTACAGGTTCATCGGTTTATGAAAAATGGGCTGGTATGTTTGGAAATGATGTAGAGTTAATTGCCATACAGCCTCCCGGACGAGAAGAGCGAAGCAATGCAAAACCGTTTGGTTCTATGCAGGAACTAATAGAATCTTTACTGTTTCATTTTAAAGAGCCTGAAGATGACTTTATATTTTTTGGGCACAGCTTTGGTGCGCTTATGGCTTATGAATTCTATACAGCTCTAAAACAACACAACAAGAAGCTGCCCTTTAAATTGTTTCTTTCTGCCTGCGAAGCACCACTAAAACCTTCAAACAGCAGATTGCATGAGTTGTCTGATACTGAGTTTATTGACGAAATTGTGGTTAAGTATGAAAATTCAAAAGATGTACAGTCAAGGAAGAAAGCGCTTAACGGCAATGCTTCATTGGTAAGGGCAGATGTAAAAATACTCGAAACCTATATTTCAGGTAAAGAACCTATCGATATCCCGCTGGCTGTTATTGCAGGAATTAATGATCATATTGCCGGGATTGATCAGGTAAAAAGCTGGATAAGTCTGTCCAGTAATAATTTTTCCATTCATTATATAAACGGAGGCCACGAACTGATTAAAGATCACAGCATTGAAATAGTTGAAATAATTAAAGAAGGTATAAATTATATCAATGCTAATGGATATAACTGCTTAGAAAATTAATATTATTACATAACATCATGAAACCTGAAATTATAAACGAGAGAAAACCATGGTACAATTTTGGAGGAGGACGTTACATGGGCGACCAGCCTTTCTTTTATCAACGTGAAAAATTACCGTGGACAAAAATTATTGAAGATAATTGGGAGGTTATCAGAGACGAAATTGTTGGGCTAATGATAGAGAAACCCCAAAACCTTAAGCCTTATTTTATTAATAAAAGCATGTCGTTTCCTCCTAAAAAATGGAAGACCATGGGTATTTATTTCTGGAAGTTTGTAATAAAGGAAAATTATAAAAAATGTCCAGAGACTGTAAAAATATTAAAAACCATACCAAGCCTTACTTCTTTTTCATTAAGTGTTTTAGAACCGGGTTCAAATATTAATCCACATCAGGGCGATACAGATGCAATTATACGCTGCCATGTAGGTATCGATATACCAGGTGCTCTGCCCGATTGTGGCTTTCAGGTAGGCACAGAAATAAAGCCGTGGGCAAACGGAATAACCTTGCCTTTTTGTGATGCACATACACATACTGCCTGGAACCACACTACTCAAAAACGTCTTATACTTATTCTGGATGTGATGCGTGAAGAGTATGTTAAGGAGCAAAATTCAATTTGCGCGCATGTATTAGCTTCTTCAGCTATTCAGATGATATATCAAAAATATCCCTTTTTTAATAAAAGAAGCGGATATGTCAAAAAAGGACTATACCATTTTATTAGAATATTTGTATTAGGTTTTTTACCCGTACAAAGGTTCTTTGCATTTTTGTAACTCCTATACAAAATCCTTTCAGGCAGTATATTTCAAATTAAGATTTACACTTAGTTACCGGGATGTTGAAGAAATAATGCAAATTAGAGGATTGATTGTGGATCATGCCACAATTCAGCGCTGGGTTTATAAGTTTACACCTTTGATTGAGGCAGAGATGAAGAAGAGAAAAGGCAGATTGGGTACGAGTTGGTGAATGGATGAGAGGTATATTAAAGTAAAAGGTATTTGGTGTTATTTATATAGAGCAGTAGATAAATTAGGCAATACAGTAGACTTTCTTTTGACCAGAAAAAGACAGAGAATGAGCGGGTAGTTATTTCTAATTAAAGCAATTAGTAATATACTACAAGCCAAGAGTAATAAACATTGATAAAAGTGGCTCTAATACTGCCGCTCTCAAATTCTATAACAAGCGTTCGTTCCCAAGGATTAAAATCCGACAGTGTAAATAGCTCAACAATATTGTCGAACAGGATCATCCTTTTATCAAGTAGCGCATACAAAACGGATTGGGTTTTAAAAGTTCTGAATCGGCCAAACGAACTTTAAGCGGAATTGAAGTTGTAGATATGCTGAGAAAGAATCAAATGGTTGGACCAGTGATATGCATGTTTAAATCATTCTGTAAATTGGCATGCTGACTTTTAAATTACTTAATTACTTATATTTTATTCTGACAGATGGGACAGAACCTGTATATTTGAATTTAAAAATGTAATTCACAAATCCAATACTAATAATAAGCCTATGAGAAAAATTATACAATTAATAATACTAAGTTTATCAATATCAGGTTATGCACAGGATGGATCTTTAGATATGAGTTTCAACCAGCCGACAGGAGTTACTAATGGAGATGTGTACGCCGCAGCAGTACAATCAGACGGGAAAATAATCGTTGGCGGTGATTTTAAACTTTTAAATAATACAGCTTGTAATAAATTAGGACGGTTGAATGCAGATGGAACCATTGATCTTTCTTTCAATTTATCCTCGGGATTTAATAATACTGTCAATGGAATTAAGATACAATCCGATGGAAAAATAATAGTTGTTGGAAATTTCACATCCTATAATGGAATTCAAAAAAATAGAATAGTAAGGCTAAATGTCGATGGAACGCTTGACACAACATTTAATATTGGATCTGGAGCAAATAATTCCGTATATGCTGCAGTTGTACAGGCAGATGGGAAAATACTAGTTGTTGGTGCATTCTCATCATTTAATGGCAATTTAAAAAATAGGGTAGTTAGATTAAATGTTGATGGAACCGTTGATTCAACATTTAATATAGGTACAGGAGCAAATAACAGTATTAATTCGTGTGTTGTACAGTCTGATAGCAAAATTTTAATAGCAGGTGATTTTACATCATTTAATGGGGCGGTAAGAAATAGAATAGCAAGATTAAATACAGATGGAACCCTGGACAACACATTTGCTTCAAGTGGCACATTTAATAACAGTATAGGAAAAGTTTGTTTGCAATCAGACGGAAAAATAGTTGTTACTGGTTATTTTACTTCTTACAGCGGCACATCAGCTAATTATATTATAAGATTAAATTCGGATAGCAGCATAGATAACACATTTGCTATTGGAACCGGTTTTGATTCTCCTGTGAATTCCATTATTATTCAGGCTGATGGGAAATTAGTTGTCGGAGGAAATTTTTTCGTGTACAATGGCAGTGATTGTAGGCGACTAGTCAGATTAAACAGTGACGGCTCAATAGATTCTGCCTTTAGTTCTAAACCTAATTTTGGAACTGATCAGACTATCAATGCTATGGTAATCCAATCTAATGGAAAAATACTACTGGGAGGGGCTTTTTCATATTGCAATACTTTTTCGAGAAACAAAATAGCGAGTTTAAATACTGATGGAAGCATTGATACTGGCTTTAGTCCGTTTTTAGAGAATGGCATTTCCACAGATGGACAAATTTGGGCAGTTGCGGTCCAGCCAGATGGGAAGATAATTATAGGAGGACTTTTTAGTACCTATCGCGGTCTGCCCTCTAAAAATATTGCAAGGTTAAATGCCGATGGAACAATGGATGAAACTTTTAAAGTCGGTACTGGAACCAATGGCACTGTAAAAAAGATTGCAGTTGCCTCAAATAATCAAATTATTATTGTTGGCGATTTTAGAACCTACAATGGCGCTAGTATTATTGGTGTTGCTCAGTTGAAAACTGACGGAACTTTAGATGCTGCTTTTAATTCAGGAGGCTCCGGTGCTAATAATTTTGTGAATGCTGTTTCTTTACAAACAGATGGAAGAATCCTTATTGCAGGGGATTTTAGCACTTTTAATGGTATCTCAAGACAAAAATTAGCTAGGCTAAACGCAAATGGTACGCTGGACAATTCTTTTACAACAAAATTAAGTTTTCCAGGATCTATTTGGACAACTTCAATACAGTCCGATGGTAAAATAATTGTAGCGGGACTTGCACTAGAATACAATGGAGTAAATGTTGGAGACATCATCAGATTAAATGCTGATGGAAGTTTGGATAAAACCTTTAACTCCGGAGGTGTAGGCACAGATTATTTCGTTTATACCAGTTCAGTTCAGGCTGATGGCAAAATCATTTTAGGTGGCTCGTTTAGTACTTATAATAAAATACCTTCAAAAGCACTTGTGCGTCTGAATGTTGACGGAAGCCTAGACACGTCGTTTAATGCTCCTGTATTTAATAAAAATACGATTCTTTACAGTAGTGCTATCCAGAATGATGGGAAAATTATCATTGGAGGATACATTCCTTCAGTTGCTGTCGGTGCAGGTAAAAATATAGTTAGATTAAATACTGACGGGACATTAGATGCCGCTTTTGTGACAGGAACAGGATTTGATTCTTTCGTTATGGCGTTAGCATTACAAAGTGACGGTAAAATACTGGCAGGGGGAAATTTTGTTTACTATAGCCAAACTGATATAAATTATATTGCCCGTTTAAATAGTTCTAACAATTTAAGTACAGATTATTTCAATTATGATAATAAGATTAGTGTTTATCCTAATCCTGCAGACAATTATCTAAAATTTATCCTTCCTAATGGCGTAAATGTTTCAGGTTTTGAAGTCTTTGACGTAACTGGAAAAAAAATAGATTCTAATTTGTTGTATTCAAATTATTTAGATCTTAATAATTATAGTAAAGGGATTTATTTTCTGCGCTTAAAAACAGATAATGGAGTTTTGAATGCTAAGTTTATTAAAAAATAATTCAGTTACCTATTTATTTGATTAACAGTTCTGTCGCATTTGGAATACGTTTTATCTTTGGTTTTTCAAAACTAACAAAAAATGAATACTAAAGGTCATTGTTATCCAAAATCTATTATTCTGCAGGCAGTATATTTTAAGCTTAGGTTTACTTTAAGTTATCGAGATGTTGAAGAAATAATGAAGATTAGGGGAGTGCTTGTGGATCATGCTACGATCCAACGCTGGATTTATAAATTTACACCTTTCATTGAATCAGAGATGAAGAAGAGAAAGGTCAAAGTGGGGGCAAGCTGGAGATTGGATGAAACCTATATCAAAGTAAAAGGTATATGGTGTTATTTATATCGAGCTGTAGATAAATTGGGCAATACAGCAGATTTTATTTTGACCAGAAAAAGACAGAGAATGAGTGCCCAGTCATTTCTAATTAAAGCAATTAGTAATAATGCCGATCAAGAGTAATAAACATTGATAAAAGCGGTTCTAATGCTGCCGCTCTCAAAGTCTATAACAAGCGTTCGTTCTCAAAGATTAAAATCCGGCAGTATAAATATCTCAACAATATTGTAGAACAGGACCATCGTTTTATCAAGTGGCGCATACAAAACGGATTAGGTTTTAAAAGTTTTGAATCGGCCAAACGAACATTGAGTGGAATTGAAGTTGAGCATATGCTGAGAAAGAATCAGATGGTTAGACCAGGGATAACTATGTTTAAATCATTCTGTAAATTGGCGGGCTAACTTTTAAATTACTTAAATTCTTATATTTGATTCTGACAGATGCGACAGAGCCGTTTTTATAGCTATTGCTTTGATTACAAGTTAAATAGTGCAAGATTTTTAACTACCTTCGTAAAGATCTAAATCTAGTAAAGTGTTGGAGGAACTTTAAACCAACAGCATATTTATTATTGGTGGGGTTTTGCCCCAAAGACAGTTTTTTGATTATACAAAGTGTAATTCTATAAATAAACATTTTTTGTACTGAGAAGCCTGCCTATTGCAAATCTGCAAAACATAAATGATTTTCACATAATAAGCAAACACAATATGAAATCAATTTTATCTTTATGTTTAATCATCATATCAATACATCTGCAAGCTCAGATTGGTATTCACAATACTAACCCGCAAGCAACACTTGACGTCACAGGTGAACCAACAACATTAACAGTAATGGATGGGATTATTCCACCAAGAATCACAGGTAATCAATTGCAAACCAAAACATATACTTCTTCTCAAAATGGAGCAATAGTCTATGTAACACAAATAAGTAGTGTTCCTTCTGGACAGGTGCTAAATGTAACAAGTGAAGGATTATATGTGTTTAACTCTTCATTAAATCAATGGTTATCAATAGCAGGCAGCACAAATTCTTCGGGAGTAAATGTATATTGCAATACTAATGACCCAAACACTGCTACAATTTTTGATGATGTATTACCGGTGGTTGCCAACGATGCTTCTTTACAAAATAATTTTAAAAATACTTATTATGGCCTGGATGCTTCTATTTGGATTTGGAACGGAACAAATTATATTTCGTATAACCAAAACTTTAATCTAAGCGTAGGGCAAAGAATAAGTACCTACAAAACTATGGCAACTAACGCAGCTAACGGAACAATCTTGCCATCCACTGGTTTAATTGTATTAGACGGATTAGTTAGAGTTGGCTTAAATAGAGCTGATGCAACTTTCTATAAACCATACCTTGAGAATATAAGTTCAAGTGCTATAACCATAACTTTTGCAAGTGGATTTAGAGGTTCAACTGCGGAAAATAATCAAGGAGTTAATGTATCAATAGCTGCGGGGGCAAATCAAGGTATTGATGCTAATAATATTGCATATTGGTCCACAACAGCAACAGAAATATTAACAGCAGATGTTATATTGCCAAATGGTAAATGGTATGAAATTCAATGGATGGCATATCAAACAGGTGATAACACTACAGGTAAAAAAAATATTTTTATGTCAGCTTATAGAAAGTTTTAGAAATACGGTTCTGTCGCATTTGGGAATAATTTTATCTTTATAATTTTAAACCCATCAAAAAATGAATACTAAAGGTCATTGTTATCCAAAATATATCATTTTTCAGGCAGTGTGTTTTTAATTAAGATTTACATTTAGCTATCGTGAAGTTGAAAAAATAATGAAGATTAGAGGAGTGCTTGTTGATCATGCCACGATTCATTGCTGGGTTTATAAGTTTACACCTTTGCCTGAGTCAGAGATGAAGAAGAGAAAAGACAGAGAATGAGTGCCCAGTCATTTCTAATTAAAGCAATTAGTAATAATTGTCGCCCAAGAGTAATAAACATTGATAAAAGCGGTTCTAATAGTGCAGCGATCAAAGTCTATAACAAACGTTCTTTCTCAAAGATTAAAATCCGGCAGTGTAAATATCTCAACAATATTGTAGAGCAGGACCATTGTTTTATCAAGTGCCGCATACAAAACAGATTAGGCTTTAAAAGTTCTGAATCGGCCAGACGAACGTTAAGCAGAATTGAAGTTGTGCATATGCTGAGGAAGAATCAGATGATTAGACCAGGGATATCTATGTTTAAATCATTCTGTAAATTGGCGGGCTAATTTTAAGATTACTTAAATTCTTATATTTGATTCTGACAGATGCGACAGAACCGATTTACAGATTTTATAGGATTTTTAAATTTACTGAAGATTTTAATTTGGAATTTTTAGCCATAAAAAAAAGCCCTAATTTTTATTAGGACTTTTTTGTGGGGAGAGCAGGATTCGAACCTGCGAAGTTCACACAGCAGATTTACAGTCTGCCCTCGTTGGCCGCTTGAGTATCTCCCCTAAGCTTGTATTTGTTGCGCTTTGTTGTTCTAAGCGGTTGCAAATATAGGAACGTTTTTCATGTTTACAAACAAAAAATGAACTTAATTTTAAGTTATTTTAAAGTTATTTTTTAATTCGTTGGAATTGAATAAAATAAAAAAGCTGTGTCAGGAAGTTTTTTTTGATTTATTTTAAAAAGTAGGATTATTTTTCGGATATTTTTACGTTTTTTGTTTTTAATTTTAGATGTAGAAAGTGTTCATTACATACTTTTCCTGATGTCTCAGTAATAAAAGTTGATGGAATACATTCTACTCCGGATTTTTTTTCAATTGAATCTTACTTAAAATTTCAGTTTAGAAAGCTGGCTGTAGTTAAAGCATGTTTTTATAGCAGCTTTTTATTGGTTACATCTTTTTATCCAAAGTAAGACCAGTACTATTCAATCATTTTGACGTTTGGTTATTTTAAATTGGTATAAATGTTTTTCTTGTGTTTATAGAAAAAAGAGGAAAAGAATTTTCAATTATTCTTTTAGTACTGAATAAAACAAAAAAAATCTCCACTAGGGAGATTTTTTATTTTATTCTGAATAAGGGCTTATTTAGCCAAAAGCTCTAATATTTTTGCTTTTAATTCAGGTCCTCTTAAGTCCTGAGCAACTACTTTTCCTGATGCATCAAGAATAAAAGTTGCCGGAATAGATTCTACTCCGTATTGTTTCGCAATTGGTTCTTCCCAAAATTTAAGGTTAGAAACCTGAGTCCAGGTTAAGCCATCTTTTGCAATAGCTTCTTTCCAGGCTGCTGCTTCTTTATCTAAAGAAACACCAATAATGTTTAATCCTTTTGAGTGTAGTTCTTTATAGATTGCTACAACATTCGGGTTTTCTTTTCTGCATGGTCCACACCATGAAGCCCAGAAATCTACAATAGTTACTTTACCTAAGCTTTCTTTAAGTGAAACTACTTTTCCTTCTGGATTGGGAGCTGAAAAATCTGCTCTTCATTTAGGGCTACCAACAGGAGGAGTAGCTGATGCTCCAACTGCAGGCATTTTCAATTGGCCTAATTTTGTTTTGATTTCTTTACCAGGAGTACTGTTTTTTAAAGACTCATCTAATGAGTTGTATAAACTTTCTGCTTTTTTAATATCAGTACTTGGATCATTGATCATACTTTGAATAATCAAAGCTGAGATATATGCTTTTGGGTGACCTTCAGCGTAAGCTAAATATTTCTTTTTAGAGTTTGCCTGAACTTCAGTTTGCAACGTCATGTATTGTTTCATTAAACCATTGATTGTTGCAGTATCCTGAGCTTGTTGAGCTTGTTGCATTTTTTGAGTATTCTTTTTTTGAAAATCAACTAAACTTTTTTGAGTTTTTGTCATATCTTCATTGAATTTTACATACTCGTCATTGTTATAAGTTCCGGATACTTTAGATTTGTGGATACTATCTTTATCAATTGCAATAGTAATTTCTCCCGTTTCTAAAATGAAAGGAATTGGACCATTAGCACCCTGAAGGATTAAAGTATGAAAAGCCGGTTCTGTTACTTTTCCTTTTATTTCGAATTTTCCGTTTTCAACTTTTACTGTGTCAAGAGATACCGGCATTTTGGTTGCAGGATCCTGGCCCTGAAGAATGATTGTTTTTCCGTTTTCAATTCCAGTTGCAGTTCCTGTAATTAGGTATTCTCCGTCTTTAACTTTGCTGCATGAAATAATCGCTACAGAAGCGGTAAGTAAAAAAAGTATTTTTTTCATTATAAAAAATTAATTAGTTAATTGATTTGTGCAACAAAAGTATCTAAAATTATAAAACATAAAGAATTTTGTAACCTAAAATTTTGTTATAGTTTTTTGAGGGGTAATTCGCATGTAATCAGCTTGTTTGTTCGCTTTATTTGATTTAAAACTCTTAATTGTATTGTTATAACGAATATAAATTGACAATTTTTTGATTTTTATGCATAAAAAAAGCACCCTGATATCAGAGTGCTTTTAGGAATATTTCAGACTAAATCTATTCTTGATTTGTTTTCTTTCTCCAGGTAAAAGAGTTCAAAATGTGTCTTTTTGCGAATCTTCCAGGAGAATCAGCATTTACCATTTTCACGTAAGTAGCTTTAGGAACACTTATGTATTCGTAAACACTTCCGTTAGAAAAATCGATGATCAAACGACCTTCAACAAATTTATAATCAGTAATTGATGAAGTTGCGATAGTTTCAGTATATTCAGGTAAATTCGCTTTAATCGTCTCAGGATTAATGCTTACCAAAAAGTGATAAGCCTCAATAATAGCCTTACTTTTTTCTTCTGCTTCTTTTAAACCAGCATCATCACCTTGAAATTTATCAGGATGAGATTCTTTCATCGCGTTACGATAGATTGTTTTTAAATCTTTTAGTTCAGCAGTTTTGTCTACATTTAGTAACTTGCGGTATTCAACTATTTTTTTCATAAATAAAAGGTAACTTCTTGTCTATTAGTTTGAAATGATTGTTTTTTACTTCAAAACGACAAATTTTTGCAAAGGTACACTTTTTTTTAACTTTTTACTTTTGATAGAAAAAATATTCAATAAAATTGTAAAATGTTGATTGTTAAAGGTTAGAAAATCTGATTTAAATCAGATTAATTGAGCCTGGAGGAAGGCCATACCTAAAAATGGTTTTATAAAAAACGAAAAGTTCGCAAAGCCTGGTGTTGATTTAGCGCTGCGAACTTTGCAAGAATCCTTGTGTCCATTGTGCTTAATCTTTCTTATTTTCAGCCTGAAACTGAAACAAAGAAAACCTGAAACTATTTGTCTTCCGGCTTATTATTAGCTTTATGAAAGTTTTTTGATTTTTTTGGATATTTATCATAGCTGATATCGCTCGGGTTTTCAATCACGGATTTAATAGTAATCAAATCGCCGACAGCATGATTAGCATGCGCCATTTTATAATCTAAAAGATATTCACCACAAAAATAATTGTTGTTTTCATCTTTTTCTATGATGCCGGTATAAACTCCTTTTTGCAACATTTTTTCGTGTGAATCTTTAGACATGACTTTTTATTTTTAAAATTTATGGTACAAAGTTAATCAATTTATCTTTGTTTTGGGGAGTTCGTGACAATCTGAGTATATTTGCACATGCAAAAAAACTTTAAGCCACATCCGAATTCGTTTAAAAATACGTTTTGTGTTTTTCATGAAGTGCTTTCAAATGAAATTGAAGGTTTGAAGAAACAGTTTGAAAGTAAAGCCGGAAGTACCTATTATTATACCGAAGCCGGAATGTACCGCGTTTCGAATCATTGGGGAAGGTTAGCCAACAGCAAATGGCGTTTAGTAGCTCATGAGCCGGAAACCGAATCGAAAACAAAAATAGGTTTTGCCAGCTGGAACGAATTTTATCCTGATAATGCCGAAGAGAAACTATATTATATCGAAGCCGATTTTGATAAAAATACGGTGACCTATCAGCATAAAAAGAATCCAAAATATGATGGGAAACCAGTTTTAAGAACAAGCTTTGAAACCACAAAAAGAATCAAACAAATAAGAAACCTGCAGCAGTTAACATCATGGGCAAAACATTTTGATTATGATGATATCGATGATTTACGAAAGCAAATTATCAACGAATTGATTTACACCGGGAAAACTTTAGAAGAAATTAAAAGAGCAATATAATGGGACGCAACAACGAAAGGAATATAAAAAAGCACAATGACAAATTGCACAAAGCTCAGAATAAAGTAAAACAGGCTGAAATTGCACGTAAAGAAAAGCTAAAGGAAATTATCAGGAAATTTAACGAAGATAAAAAAGAAGAGAATTAAAAAAGTTTCAGGTTTCAAGTTTTTTTAGTTTCAGGTTTTCGAACCGAGTAACTTTAAACTTGAAATTTACCGCAAAGTTCGCTAAGAATTTATTATTTGATTATATATGGAAAATATAAAGTTCACAAAGCTTTGTATTGATCAGGCTTTGCGAACTTTGTTTTTTTTTATAAAACCTTAGATATTAGAAAAAAACTTTGCGCACTTTGTGGTAAATTCTCATTTCAACCTGAAACTTGAAACCTGAAACAAAAAATAACAATACAAAAAATATGAAATTCGAAGATTTAAAAGTAAGTGTGCAGGAAATTATTGATCTAATTGCTGCAAAAAATAATAGAGAAGCCAATAACAAATTGCTTGAAGTAAACGAAACTTTAGACGAAATGCTGGATCATGCAGAAGAAGATGAAGATTTAAGAGAAATCAGCAGATATCAGGTTTTATTGAATCAGTTACACGTAAAAATTAATGGCGAAGAGCAGGTTGATGGAGAATAAATGCTTTTGCGATACCGGTTTATTATTTAAAGATTGCTGCGGATTGTATCTTGAAAAGAATCAAAAAGCACCAACAGCTTTGGCTTTAATGCGTTCAAGATATTCGGCATATGTAACTCATAATGCGGATTATCTATTAGAAACTACCCATATTTCAACGCGAAAATATTATTCAAAAGCAGAAATCCTAAAGTGGGCAACCACTAACGAATGGCGACAATTGAGCATCAACAGTTTTACAGAAACTACTGTAGTATTTAATGCTTATTTTTTTGACGAAAATAAACAGCCTCAAACGCATTACGAATTTTCGACTTTCAGATTCGAAAACAATGCCTGGTATTATCTTGACGGAAAGTTTGAATAATTACTAAATTTATAAGTAAATTCAACCTGTTTTGTTTCAATATTTTAACTAAAAATTAATAAACGTTTCTTTTTTCGTAATTCTAAAATAGCGTAATTTTAGAATTATGAAAAACGAATTTAAAAAAGGTTTTTATTTTAAGACATACGAAGCCCCATTTCAGTCTCCGTTTGAAAAACTTTTTGGCATTTTTAAAGAGTTAATCACCCATACTTCGGGCGATTTTGATGAAGCTATAGACTGGCTTCGGGAGTTGGACAAAGAATATAAACTGACGGACGAAAACTACACAATCGATGATTTTATCGAAGATTTAAAAAAGAAAGGTTACATAAAAGACGAGGTTAAAGAAGACGGAACAGGAGGTTTTGGAATCACTGCTAAAACAGAACGTGCCATTCGCCAACAAGCTTTAGATCAGATTTTCGGAAATTTAAAACGTTCCGGAGCCGGAAATCACAAAACCAAACATGCCGGAAATGGAGATGAACATACCGGAGAATTTCGGGAGTTTAATTTTGGAGATGGCTTAGAGCGTATTTCGTTGACAGAAAGTCTTAGAAATGCCCAAATCAACAACGGTGTCGAAAGTTTTATGCTGACCGAAAATGATTTGGTGGTAGAAGAAACGCAATACAAAGCCCAAATGAGTACGGTTTTGATGATTGATATTAGCCACAGTATGATTTTGTATGGCGAAGACCGGATTACACCAGCTAAAAAAGTAGCCATGGCTTTGGCCGAATTAATCACAACACGTTATCCAAAAGATACACTGGATATTTTGGTTTTCGGAAACGATGCCTGGACAATTCCAATCAAGGATTTGCCGTATTTACAAGTAGGTCCTTATCATACCAATACAGTTGCAGGGCTTCAGTTGGCAATGGATATTTTGCGCAGAAAACGAAATACCAACAAGCAAATTTTCATGATTACCGATGGAAAACCAAGTTGCGTTCGTGAACGCGACGGTTCGTATTATATGAACAGTAACGGACTTGATGAATATATCGTTGACAAATGTTACACACAGGCTCAGCAAGCGAGAAAATTACACATTCCGATTACAACATTTATGATTGCAAACGATCCGTATTTGCAGCGTTTTGTCAATCATTTTACCGAAGCCAATCAGGGAAAAGCATTTTATACCGGACTAAAAGGTCTGGGCGAGATGATTTTTGAAGATTATGAAACAAACAGGAAGAAGAGAGTTCGCTAATTAGGTTCAAAGCTCCATAGTGACAAAGGTTCAAAGGTTTCTACCGTTCTTTGGTTCAGGATGCTTCCCGAATAAAAAATAATCAAATATCAATTGAATTTTTAAATCTTTCAATCATTCAATTTTTAAATAAATAATATGAAAATAGAAAATATAAATACACTAGGTCAGTTAAAAGCCTCAGGATATAATAGTATAAGTATCAAAGACGAATTGCGAAATAACCTTCGGGAGAAAATCAAATCAGGAAAACCGGTTTTTGAAGGCGTTCACGGTTTTGAGAATACAGTTATCCCGGAATTAGAACGTGCCATTCTTTCTCGTCATAATATCAATTTGTTGGGACTTCGTGGTCAGGCGAAAACGCGTTTGGCTCGCAAAATGGTCGAATTATTAGATGAATACATTCCGTTTGTAGCGGGATCTGAAATCAATGATGATCCGTTGAATCCAATTTCCCGTTTTGCAAAAGATTTAATTGCAGAAAAAGGAGATGAAACTCCAGTTTCGTGGTTGCACAGAAGCGAACGTTTCTTTGAAAAATTAGCAACACCAGATGTAACAGTTGCCGATTTAATAGGTGATGTTGATCCCATAAAAGCAGCGAATTTGAAATTATCTTATGCGGATGACCGTGTAATACATTTTGGGATGATTCCACGAGCGAACCGTTGTATTTTTGTAATCAACGAATTACCTGATTTACAAGCCAGAATTCAGGTAGCGCTATTTAATATTTTGCAGGAAGGTGATATTCAGATTAGAGGATTTAAACTAAGAATGCCGTTGGATATGCAATTTATCTTTACAGCCAATCCGGAAGATTATACCAATCGTGGAAGTATTGTAACCCCTTTAAAAGATAGGATTGGATCTCAAATCCTGACGCATTATCCGGAAACTGTTGCCATTGCCAGAACCATTACAGAACAAGAAGCGAAGTTAGACGAAACACAACATAAATTGGTTTATGTGCCCGGTTTAGCCAAAGATATCTTAGAGCAAATAAGCTTTGAAGCTCGTGATAGCGAATACATCGATAATAAAAGTGGTGTAAGTGCGAGAATGAGTATTACCGCTTTTGAGAACTTAATGAGTACAGCAGAACGTCGTGCTCTAAAATCCGGAGTAGATAAAACGACTTTAAGATTATCAGATTTTATTGGAATTATTCCTGCAATTACCGGAAAAGTAGAATTGGTCTATGAAGGAGAGCAGGAGGGAGCAGCTGCGGTGGCTCAGAATTTAATTGGATCTGCTATCCGGACTTTATTCCCAACGCTTTTGCCTAAGATCGAAAAGTTAGAAAAACCGGGAGAGAAAACACCATATTCAGATTTGATAGAATGGTTTTTTGCCGAAAGCGGTTTCGAATTACTGGATGATGCTTCGGATAAGGAATATCAGGCTATTTTAGATGAAGTAACTCCTTTAGATACTTTATTGAAGAAATATCAGCCGCAATTAGATAAAAAAGACCAGTATTTCATGAAAGAATTTATTTTGTGGGGATTGGTAGAATATAAAAAATTAAGCAAAGATCGTTTTGCGCAAGGACATCAGTTTAAAGATATGTACGGAAGTTATATTAGTAAATTGTAGGCCAACGTTCTCATAGTCAAACCCGACAGTTCCGAAGCCTCGGGATAAAACTTTTCGGGTTTACTTTTTAAAGAATATTAGTAATTACAATAAGCTCATCAAACCCAACAGGTTTTTAAAACCTGTTGGGTTTTTTAATTTATTCAAAAATAAAACATTACCATTTTTATTTACTCTACCTTGCTCCGTTGACTGTATTTGCAGTTTTCCCAAAACAAAAATGGAAAATGGTTTCGAAGATCTGATAGCGAGTTATATTGAGAATAAAGTAGGCATATCAGAACATTTTTTAAGTTCTGAGTTAGCCAATCATTTAAAACAGAATCTAATCCATTTAAACGAGAAAAGTTTATTGCTGGCAGCCGGAATTGGAAATTCAGAAAAGGTTTCTTACGATGGAGCGATTAGAAGCGATTCTATATACTGGCTGGACAAAAAAAATAATAATGTTTTCGAAAATGAGTTCTTTGCTCAGATCGATGCTTTTATCATTTATCTGAATGAGAGCTGTTACGCCGGAATTACAGGCTATGAATTCCATTATTCTTTATACGAAACAGGCGATTTTTATCTCAAACACTTAGATCAGTTTAAAAATAATCCAAGCCGGAAATACTCCATGATAAGTTATCTTAACAGCAACTGGCAGGAAAGCGACGGCGGAGAACTCATGATTCATCAGGAAAACAACCATCAGAAAATTTCGCCTACTCAGGGTAAAACGGTTTTCTTTAAAAGTAATGAATTGGTTCATGAAGTTCTGGTTACCCAAAACACAAGAATGAGTATTACCGGCTGGCTTAAAAGTGATTAGTTTTTAGAAAATAGAAAATAGAAAATGAGAGTTTTAACCGCAAAGCTTGCTAAGATTTTTACCTGGTATTACGTTAAGAAAACACAAAGTTCGCAAAGCTTTGTTTTGAACCAGCTTGGCGAACTTTGCTTTCATTAAAAGTTGCTTAGTTAAAATGCTTTGCGGTTAAAACGCTTATTTTAATATACAGCAAAGATTTTTTTTATAAAATTGATATTTACTTGAATTTATATTGATATATCAATTATATTTGCATCAAACAAAAGACATGAAACTTGAAAATCCAACCGGAACAGTGCTGTATTCAATAGAAAAAGCAATTAAAGAATATCGAAAACTGGCGCAGAAAAATATTACCAAAGTGGTAAAAGATATTACAGTAGACCAGGGCCTGATCTTAATTATACTAAACAATCATCAGAATATTTCTCAAAACGAATTGGCTAATCTCGTTTTTAAGGACAATGCTTCAATTACGAGAATGATTGAATTAATGGTAAAAAAAGAATATCTAACCCGAGCAATTCATCCCGAAGACAGAAGAAAGTTTAATCTTGAAATTACAGATAAAGGACTAGAAACCCTGAAACTGATACAACCGGTTATTAAGGTTAACAGGCAAACGGCACTTGACGGTTTATCACTGGAAGAAATAGCATTACTGGAAAAAACACTCCATAAAATAATCATTAATTGTAGAAATAATTAGAATGAAATCAAGATTAACTCTCATCGTATTGGCGGTATTTACTTTAGGATATTCACAAAAAGAACTGGGTAATAAACTAGAGAAATACATGGATGCACAATTTGCTATTAATGATTTTAGCGGTACAGTTCTCGTTTCTAAAAACGATTCGATTGTATTTAAAAAAGCTTATGGTTTTGCTGATTACGAATGGAAAGTGAACAATACGATAGATTCAAAATTTAGTTTAGCTTCGGTTTCAAAGCAATTTACTGCGGTTGCCATTTTGCAATTGGCAGAAAGTAAAAAACTTTCATTAGAGGATCCTTTAAGTAAATATTTCAATGATTTTCCTAAAGGAGATAAAATAACTTTAAAGATGATGTTAAGCCATAATTCAGGATTGCAAATGGATTATGATGAATTGTATTTGTCTAAAACAGATCTTAATAAAGATTCTGTTTATACGTATCTGGCAAAAAAGCCTTTGTTATTTGAACCTGGAACCAGTACAGCTTACAGTAATATTGGTTATTATTTATTAGCACAAATTATAGAGAAAGTAACCGGACAATCTTATTCGGCGTATTTAAAGCAAAATTTATTTGATAAGGCAAAAATGTACAATTCCGGAGTGTCAGCTAATGATGCCATAGTGGATAAAATGACTCAGTTGTACTATTTCAACGATAATAAATTAGTAAAAAATCCGTACATCAACTGGAATTTTAATTTAGGGCACGATGGCGTATATTCAACAGTTGAAGATTTAAATTTATGGAATAAAGTGCTTTTTGATAGCCAGACTTTATTATCTGAAGAATCAAAAAAGAAAATGTTTACTTCGTATAATGATCAAAATTATGGATATGGAGTTGTAATTAATCCTTTCTACAATCAAAATCATCAATTAATTGCTCACGATGGAGGCTTCTTTGGCGCAATGACTTCTTTTAATAAATTTACAGAAGATAAGGTTTTTATAACTGTTTTGTCTAATAATCAATCAAAGTCGTATTATATGGCTTATGGACTTGCAGGAATTTGTTTTGGGAAAGAAGTAGATTTGCCGTACCAGCACATTCAGATAGCAATAGATGCCAAAGTTTATGATCAATATACAGGTGATTATGAAGGTATCAAAATTTTACAGAAAGACAACAAACTTTATTATCTTGATTACAATATAGAATTGCTGCCGGAGTCTCCAACCAAATTTTTCCGTTCAGACAATACCAATACGACACTTGAGTTTGTTAAAAATAAAAAAGGAAAAATTACGCAGTTAGAAATAAAAAAGGCTGGAGTTAAAGAAATAAAAACAAAAAACAAAACCAAAGGAGTTTAAGCACTATTTTTGTGCTATAAATTTAATCCTATGTTGTTTCTTGTTTTAAGTATTCTTTGTAGTGTAATAGTTGGTGTAATTTTCAAAATCACCCGAAAATACAATAGCAATCCAATTCAGATTATAGCCCTTAATTATTTGACAGCTTTAGCGCTTTGTTACTTTACTTTTAGTCCAAATCTGGCCGAAGTTGATGCAAAGGCGCCCTGGAATATTTACATTGCCATTGGGGTTTTACTGCCTTTTATTTTGTTGGTTTTAGTAGCTTCAATAAAGCACATGGGAATTGTAAAAACAGATGCAGCCCAACGTCTGTCACTATTTATCCCAATATTGGCCGCTTGGCTGATTTTTAAAGAAGAGTTTAATTCTTATAAGGTTGTGGGACTTGTTGTTGGTTTTCTGGCTCTTTTATTTATCTTGAGAAAACAATCTGAAAATACACAAAACAAATGGTTTTTGCCCGCAGCTGTTTTAATTGGTTTTGGAGTAATTGATATTCTTTTTAAGCAGGTAGCACTGTATACGACATTACCTTACCCTACTTCTTTGTTTGTTGTTTTTTGCATTGCTTTAGCTGTTGCAATTTTAATTTCTATCTATGAAATGACAACTAAAAAGACAAAATTAGCACCTAAAAATATTCTTTTTGGCGCTTTAGTCGGCATCTTCAATTTTGGTAATATTCTTTTTTACTTAAAAGCGCATAAGGCTTTCGCCGAAAATCCTTCGACAGTTTTTGCCGGAATGAACATGGGAGTTATCATTTTAGGAAGTCTGACGGGTTTGCTTTTTTTCAGGGAGAAATTATCTAAAATTAATTTTATTGGAATCTTTTTGGCCTTAATTTCGATTATTTTGATCGTTATTTCTCAATTTAAATAAACTTTTATTACCTCTTAAGGGTTTAATTTACAGGGGTTTTTGAGTCTTATTGAATAATATTTAAAATAAACCCGACTAATTCTATAGAATTTATAAATATAATTTATAAATTTGCCCTAACAATGAAAAACTATATCCTATATATCATCCCGTTCATGTGCAGCTTCACGATGTGTTGCATGATGAATTATGTGATGAAATGGCGTTAATAGAGAAAGTACTTGTTAGTTATTTTTTTTTTTTAGCCTTTCATGCACCATGAAAGGCTTTTTTTAGAACTATTAAAAAAATGAATAAATGAGGTCAAATCGAAATACAAACATAATGATGCAATGTTGTCTAATGAAAATTCCATGTTGCCGTTGCCAAATTGATTTATAAAAGTAAATGCTGTGTAAATCCTTAAAATAAAAATGATTTAAAAAAGTAGACCAAATAACCCAAATTTAAAATATATATCATGAGTACAGAATTAATAAAACAGAATCCTTTTCAATCGATGATTGATCGTTTTAATATCGCTGCCGATATTCTTAATTTAGATGAATCCATCAGGCAGAAATTACAGCGACCTGAAAAACAAATTGTAGTTAATTTTTCTATCACATTAGATAATGGTACAGAACAAAATTTTGAAGGCTATCGTGTAATTCACAATACTGCTTTAGGGCCGTCAAAAGGAGGAATTCGCTATGATAATGCCGTAAACCTGGATGAGGTAAAAGCACTTGCTGCCTGGATGACCTGGAAATCTGCCGTAACCGGAATTCCGTTTGGAGGAGCAAAAGGCGGAATCATTTGTGATCCGAGAACACTTTCGAAAAGTGAATTAGAAAAAATTACAAGAGCGTACACTAAAGCGCTATCCGATATTTTTGGACCTGAAAAAGATGTTCCTGCACCAGATATGGGAACAGGCCCGGACGAAATGGGCTGGCTTATGGATGAATTTTCATTGGTGCACGGTAAAACCATCCATGCTGTTGTAACCGGAAAACATTTGCATTCAGGAGGTTCATTAGGAAGGGTAGAAGCAACCGGAAGAGGGGTAAGTATTATAACATTACTGGCCCTTCAAAAATTAAAATTAAGACCTGCACGATCAAGTGTTGCGATTCAGGGATTTGGTAATGTAGGATTGCATTCAGCTTTGTTTTTATATGAAAAAGGATTAAAAGTAGTAGCTGTGAGTGATGTTTCTGAAGCTTTCTATAACCCTGAAGGACTTAATATCCCGGAATTAATCCTGTATTATAATCTGAATAATAAAAGCATCAAAGGGTATCCAAATTCGGTTGCCATTAAACACGAAGACTTATTATTGCTAGATGTTGATGTATTGATTCCCGCAGCAAAAGAAGATGTGATCACGCAAAAAAATGCGAGTGATATTCGTGCCAAAATTATTGTAGAAGGTGCAAACGGCCCGGTTTCGTCTGATGCGGATCAAATATTGCACAACAACAATGTTTTGGTAGTTCCGGACATTTTGGCAAATGCGGGAGGAGTAACCGTTTCCTATTTTGAATGGCTTCAGAATTCACTTTTGGAATCCTGGAGAATTCACCAGATTAATACCCGTTTGGAAGATATTTTGGAAAAAGGTTTCGAAACTGTTTTCAGGATTGCTGCCAAACACAATGTTACGCCACGCATCGCTGCCTATATTATTGCTTTACAAAAAGTTGCCGATACACAATCTGTAAAAGAAGTAGCGTTGGCTGAACCAAAATTTAAGCAAAACTAAAAATTAGGTTTTAGAATATAAAGACTGTTTTCATTGATTAATATTATTTTCAAAAGAAGGTATTAATCGATGAAAATATCTTTGTTTTAAGTTTATAGTAAAATGTATTGGAGTTTTTTATGAATCAAAAAAGTAATTTTTAAAATGAAACATATTAATTTTCTAGCTTTTGCAATGCCCGCTTTTTTTCTATTCTTGTTTTTGGAATATAAATTAGCACAACGCAAAAAGAGACCGGAAATTTTTAATTACGAAAGCTCAGTTTCAAATATCAGCATTGGTATTGCTGAACGGCTGATCAACTTATTTATAGCAGCAAGTTTCTATCAGTTGTATTATTTGATTTATGACAATTATAGAATTCTGGATATTCCGAGTAATGTTTTTGTGTGGTTTGCCTTGATTCTCGCTACCGATTTTGTTTGGTATTGGTACCACAGATTGGGACATGAAGTTAATTTTTTCTGGGCCGCCCATATCGTACACCATCATAGTGAAGAATTTAATTTTACGGCTGCTGCCAGAATTACTACTTTTCAGGCTATAGTCAGAACCGGATTTTGGTGTGTACTTCCGTTTGTGGGTTTTCATCCTTCAATGGTAATTACCATGCTGATTGTACATGGAGCGTATTCATTTTTTACACATACACAGCTTATCGGCAGCATAAAATGGCTGGAATATGTTTTTGTGACACCCTCTGTGCATGGAGTTCATCATGCGTCTGATGAGAAATACTTAGATAAAAATTATGGTGATATGTTCACCTTCTGGGACCGTCTTTTTGGAACTTTTCAGCAAGAAGAAGAGAAACCAAAATATGGATTAACACATCCTTTAAAAAGTTATAGTTTCCTGTGGCAACATTTTCATTACTATTTTGAGATTTATGAATTATGGAAACGCTCTAAAGGTTTTAAAGCCAGATGGAAAGCCGTCTTTGGAAGTCCGGCCCACATGGATCAGGATATTCGTCCAACACTCGAAAAACGTTTTCTGCAGGATAAAGCAAATCCGCATCAAAGATTAAGATTTAAGAATTATCTCTACATTCAATTAGGCGTTTGTACTTTGTTCTTAACCGTTTTTACGTATTATTTTGAATACCTAAATGGTATTGATAAAGTTTTTGTTCTTTCGATTATTCTCATCACATTGGTCAATTGCGGCGCTTTGTTAGAACAGCGAAAATGGATGTATTATCTCGAATATGCCCGTATTTTCATGGTGACGACTTACTTTTTGTACCAAGAAAATTTAATTTCCTTTTTCTTTATTCCGTTGGCGATTATGATTTTTGCCGAGCAGTTGTTTTCATTAAGCACACGATATCAAAATGTGGTACTTCAGTTAGAAACTTCAGATTGAGGGTAAAGAGTAAAGAGTAAAGAGTAAAGAGTAAAGAGTAAAGAGTAAAGAGTAAAGAGTAAAGAGTAAAGAGTAAAGAGTATGGAAGATTATGGGCGGTATATTCTTTTATAGAAAATTATAATTCCATTCCTGGAACTCCGGCGGAGTGACATATCTGCATAATAAAGCAAAAATTAAATGTCGCTCCGCTGGGGCTTTTATTGAAGAACATATAAAAGGGCTATCAATATGTCGTTCTGCTGAAGCAATCAGGTCAAAAATTAAATCGTCTTAATCGCCATAATCTTCTCTTCAAAAGTATCTTTAAAGTCTGATTTGCTTTTGATTCTGGTTTTATACGTATAAATTGTAGCTACAGAAAGTTCCAGAAACTCTGCCATTTGATTGCTGTCCTGTATTCCTAATCGGTACAAGGCAAAAATACGGAGTTCTGTATTTAGTAGTTCCCCTTTTTTAACCACGCATTTATGATCATTGGAGAATAGGTGATTAAAATCGCTTACGAAAGTAGGGAACAGCTTCAGGAAGATTTCATCGAATTGATGAAAGAGATTTTCACGTTCTTCCTTAACATTATAACGCTTTAAACTCGCAATAACTTCATCTGTTTTTTTAGTGATGATTTTATGCAGTGTACTTTTCTGGATATGATCTATTTTATTAATAAAAGCTGAGGTTGCCTTAATAAAATAGGTAATATATTCTTCCTTAATTGCATTGGCTTCACTTAAACTAATATTCATTTCCTGAAGCTGAGCGTAGGATGAAGCCATGATTTTCCTTGCCTTATTTCTTTCTTTTAATTGTTTGAAAATAATAATCGAAAATAAAATGATGATCAGTGTTAAAATGGTCAATAGAATAATAATCTTTTCGAGTTTATCATTTTTGTCTTTAACATTATTCAATTGTGCTTTTTCGATAATAGGCAAAATTGATGAAATTTCAATTTTACGATGTCTCGCATTGTAAAACGTTGCATCATCCATAGCAATGTTAATATATTCATTTGCCTTGTCAAGATAACCCATTTTAAAGAGTTCATTGGCTAGGTTTCTTAGTGCTACAGTTTCTTTTGTAGCATTTTTAACATCGGCAATAGCGGCAAGTGCGAGATACTGAATCGCCTTTTTGGTATATCCTCTTTCTGAATAGATATAACCTAAACTTGAGGTCGCAATTCCATAATAATCCGGTGGTAATTTGTAATTATTGATCCAGTAACTAAAAGCAAATTCAGCACCACGCCAATCTTGTTGCTTTAATCTTTTTAAGCTTTCGGCAGCCCAGTATTCGTTAGTGTTCGTTCCAATTAATTCCAAAGCCTTTTTCAGGAAATGATTTCCCTGTTGCACATAATGAATATTAAAACGCTGATCCCGGTTGTAATCGGCTAAATCATAGTAGGCACGCGCTTTAATAGAATAATATTCAAACTTATTTTTAAGGTCAAGTTTTTTGTCATCAATTACATTGAGGGTATCAATAGCTTCTTTAAATAGCCCGGACGAAAGCAATACAAAGCCTTCTTTAATTCGGCTTTTGGCCAGGTATTTTGGTTCCTTTAAAACAATAGCCTTGATTTTGGCTTGTTCTAAATAATAATAAGCTGAGTCGTATTTGAAAGATTTATACTCTTCAAATAACAGCATATAATTATCATACAGTTGTTCGTCGTTCTGGCTTAAAGTAAACTTGGATACATTTTTTTTTAAGGCATCTATTTTACGAAATTTCTGTTTTAAATAAATATCCTTTTTAAGGAGTACTTTATCTAATTCTTCCAGAACAGGATTTGTCTCTTTCGCAGTTAGAGAAAAACCCGCAATGAAGAAATATAGAATTACTATTCTTCGCATGTTTTTGGTTTGGTTTAGGGTATAAAATGTTTTAGTTCTGTTTGAGTTAATTCGTTTTTAATTCAAAATTAGTTTAAGAGTTGTGGATTAGCAACTTTTAAAAATCGGGTTGCTTATCTTAATGAAGCATTAAAAAAGCCGGAATATAAATGAGAAAGTGGTTTTGAAATGTTAAAAGTAGTCTAACGACTTGCAATTATACAATAAAAACTAATTAAATAAATATATAGTGAAAAAATAATACGCTTTAATTTAGATATTGTCATTTTTACCATATTTTATTTGCGTTTTTCATCTCAACAATACCTTGATTTTTATAAATAGTGAAACGAGTTAAGTGTTTGTTTTTTAATGTTTTATGTGTTTTGGTGCGCGAATTATATCTTGATTTTTCGCAGATGTTTTTTTTTAGATTTATTTAACATCTAGTTTCGTACTGTCCTTTTAAAGGGATAAAAAACTAACAAAAACCAAAATTTTATGAGATGTAAAAGTATTTACTGGTTAGCTGTTTTGATGTGTTTATTTGCGATTTCCTGCGATAACACAGAAGATGGAAGCTACGCTGATCCCATTACCATTTATGAGAAAGTGAATGGAAATTGGGGATTAACAAATTTAAAAATGGTCGATGAATTTGCCAAAGCAAGTAAGATCGAGCCAAGCGAACAAAACTTGAGTACTTATTTTAACTACGAGGATTTTAAAATTAAATTCAATGTAGATGATCAGAACAGTCCAACAAGTTATGAAGTGACAGGGAATGTGCCTCCTTTATTTGCTCCAAAAGGATTTTGGCAATTAAGTTCAGATTTTCAGCCAACGAGCCCGGGCAATGCTATTAAAATTTACTTGTATAGTGATGCACAAAAAACTCAAAAAACAGACGAGCTTAGGTTATCATCAGTTCCGGGAAAAAATGGTGAGATGGAAATTCAGTTAGTACGGACTTCCGGCGGAATTGCGTTTGTGTCTTACGTATTTAAATTAACTGCTATTAATTAAAAAGTAACATGAAAAAATTTATATATACAATTTTACTGGCCCTTTTTATGGCTCCTAATTTTATGCAGGCACAAGAAACTGCCGGAGCTGTGGGTGCAATGTCTTCATTTCCTGTTGTATACAAGTATGATGAACAGGTTACCTGGTTTTTTGACCTTTCGGGAACCACCTTTGCAGAGAATGAAGATCTTTATATCTGGATCTGGTCGCCATCAGAACCGGATGCGGGGCATTGGGAAAACTCATCTGATTTTGCCAAATTAACACACGTAAAAGACAAAATCTGGAGTTTTACTTTGACCCCAACTCAATATTTTTCTAAAACCCCGGCTGAAATTGCAGCAAGTGCAGGATTCTGGTTGCGTCTAAAAAATAAAAACGGATCTAAGCAAAGTGAAGTGGCAAATATGCCGTACACTGATTTTTCCTCCTTTTACACGGCTAATGAGCTGATCAGAGCTTATCCGACCAAACCAACAATTGATAAAGGTGTAAGTATCCTTTTTAATGCCAATTTAGTACCCGGATTTGCAGGCGCTACAAGCGTTCACATGCACAGCGGACTGAACGACTGGGACATTAAACAAGAATACCAGTCATGGTTGCCGGAAATTGTTGCCAAAACAAAATTAAAAGATTTAGGAAACGGTTTCTATAAAATGGATCTGGTTCCAAAGGACTATTATAATGCTCCGGATGGTTATGAAATGAAAAATTTAGTTTTCCTGATGGTAAAAGACGATTGGGCGGGAACAACGCCGGATCAGATTTTATATGCAGGCGCTTATGTACCGCCGCCGGCACCGGTTTTTGGATTTTTCCCTTTACAAATCAGTCAGAAAGATTTTCTGGGAATGTCAAGAAAAAATAATGAATCAGGTGTAAACAAATTGATTTATACAATTACAGCGGGAAGCAAAATAATTCAGGGTGAGTTTACAGGAGGAACGGCAGAGATCAAAGGATTTGTCAACCTGGTTTCAGAGCTTAATGGTATTCCGAATTTAGCTGAAATACATGTTTTGGTAAAAGACAATAAAGACAAAACGATTTCAGATACGACCATCCCTCTTAAAACTTTAGACAAATAAGTCACGATCAAATTAAAACATCAATTCTAATTGAAATGAGCATAACCCGAAATTTGTTTATAAAACCAATAATGGCTATGCAAATTACATAGGACCGACAAAAAACAATAAATAACTACATATGAATAGTAAAAATAAAAAAATAGTCCTGCATCACATGTGGACTACTAAAAATGTGGTATTCATGATTTTCATGCTTTTTCTTTCGGCAGGAATGTTTGCGCAGGAAAAAAAGCAGGTATCAGGTACCGTTTATGATAACACAGGAAGCGTATTGCCCGGAGCGACAGTACTTGAGGCAGGGACCAGAAATGCAACTACTACAGATTTTGACGGAAAATTTGCCTTGACGGTAGCCGTAGGAGGTTCGATTGAAGTTTCATTCATTGGATCCACGACTCAAAAGATTCAGATTACAGCAGCAACAAAACCAAACTTAGACGTTCGTTTACAAAATGACGGTTATATGCTTGCCGAAGTCCAGGTCGTTTCTGTTGGATACGGAACGCAAAAAAAATCAGATTTAACCGGAGCCATTTCAAGTGTAAAAGCAGATGATTTAGTAAAAGGAACCATCTCTTTTACAGAACAGGTGCTACAAGGAAAAGTAGCGGGATTAAATATTATTCGTCCTTCGGGAGATCCGGCTGCAGGTTCTACCATACGTTTACGTGGCGGAACCTCATTAACAGCAAGCAATAGCCCGTTAATCGTAGTTGATGGTATTGCAGGGGTTGATATTAATATCGTTCAGCCATCCGATATTAAATCGGTAGACGTTCTGAAAGATGCTTCGGCGACAGCCATTTACGGATCCAGAGGAGCAAACGGAGTTATTATCATCACGACTAAGTCAGGTACAAAAGGAGTTTCTGTTACTTATAGCGGGTTATCGAGTGTGGGGTATGTTACAGATAATTTAGATCTTCTGTCAGCCAATCAATGGAGAGGTTACGTTCGTAGCACAGGAAATAAAGACGCTGTTGATTATGGCGGAAATACAAACTGGCAAAAAGCAATCGAGCAAACTGCTATTTCGCAATCGCATACTTTGAGTATCAATTCCGGTAAGGCTGACAGTGGTTTTAGAACTTCACTTTCGTATTTAAATAATGAAGGAGTTATAAAAAAGACCGGTCTTGAGAGATTAAGCGGAAACATTAATGCCTATCAATATCTTGGAGATAACAAAGAGGTAAAATTTGATATGGGGTTATTTGCCAATGTCGACAAATGGCACCCTATGGATTATAGAATTTTTGAGCGTACTTATAATTTAAATCCAACCATTCCCGTATACGATTCTAATGGGAAATTCTCAGCTGTTTCAGGAAATATTTACGAAAACCCGGTTGAAATTTTAACTAACAGAACAGTTGATAACGAAAGACACAGGTTGTTGGGATATTTTAAAACCGAAGTGAAATTTGCTAAAGATTTTCTTGCTGTAGCCAATATTTCGTATGAACATAATGCCGTAAAAGGAAGTACATACAAACCAAGTTATGCGGTTATGGAAGGAACAACTGAAAATGGTTATGCGCAAAAAACGTATGCAGAATATGCCAATGCACAAGGCGAACTGTATGTCAATTACAATAAGGTGTTCGATAAACATACAATTGGGGCTCTTGCCGGATATTCGTATTTAGAGAACATTTACGAAGGTTTTGGTGCACAGCGTAGTGGTTTTGTGACGGATGCTTTTAGCTATAACAATCTTGGTGCAGGTTACAACTATCGTTTGGGCGATGTGTATTCGTATAAAGGAAAATCAAATCTGGTTTCATTTTATGCCCGTGCCAATTATTCGTATGACGGAAAATATTTGCTAACGGGTACTGTAAGAAGAGATGGCTCAAGCCGTTTTGGAGAAAACAATAAATGGGGAACTTTCCCATCAGCTTCTGCTGCCTGGAAAATCTCAAGCGAAGAGTTTATGAGTTCAACAAAAGGATGGCTGGATAATCTTAAAGTGAGAGTGGGTTATGGAGTAACAGGAAATCAGGACGGAATTGGAGAGTACAAATCGCTTTCGATTTTAGGAGTTGGAAATGACAGTTACTACGATCCAACAACAGGAACGTGGAGTTTGGCTTATTCTCCTAAACAAAATCCTAATCCTGATTTGAAATGGGAATCAACCAAACAATTAAACATTGGGGTAGATTTTAGCCTGTTCAACAGAATTACAGGTTCATTCGAATATTATGCTAAAAACACAGACGATTTATTATATACTTACGAAGTGCCACAACCGCCTTATTTAGTAGGAACGATGTTGGCAAACGTGGGAGAAATGTCCAACAAAGGAGTTGAACTTACGTTGAATGCAGATATCGTAAAAGGAGATAAATTTACCTGGAATGCAAATTTAACGTTGGGACACAATGTTCAGAAAATCGAAAAACTATCCAATCCAACGTATAAAACAGATGTAATTTACAGCGGATCGCTTCACGGTTTAGCAGGTATGTCAGGACAATACTCTCAAATTATTGCCGAAGGTTATCCAGTTGGAACGTTCTGGGGCTTTGAAAGCGCAGGACTTGGCGCCGATGGAAAAATGTTATACTATAATGCTGCCGGTGATAAAGTATTAGATAATGCATTAGTAGATGCTGATAAAAGGGATTTAGGAAACATCCAGCCTGATTTGACTATGGGTATTGGAATGAATTTTACGTATGGAAATTTTGATTTAGGTGTTACAGGATACGGAATGTTTGGGCAAAAAGCACTAAACGCCACCAATATGATGTTGAACGATCCTAACAGATTGCCCACTTTTAATGTTCCGGATGATTTCCTGAATAGCGGAATCACATCTGCTCCAAAATACTCCAGCTACTGGATCGAAGATGCTTCTTTCTTCAGGCTTCAAACACTTTCTGTTGGATATACTTTGCCTTTAAAATACAAAAGCTCAAAGTTGAGAGTTTATCTTATGGGAGAAAATCTTGCAGTATTTACTAAGTATAAAGGCGTAGATCCCGAAATTGGTTTAAATGCCCAGGATGGAATAAACCAAACCGGAGTAATGGACTTAACAGGATTAGCAGCTCCCGGAATTGACAGATATAATAATTATCCGCGACCAACAACAATTTCTGTTGGACTAAATTTTACGATAAATAACTAAGTCAATTAACTCAAAAATATAAAAAATGAAAATCAAAATAACAGCAGCACTAGTAGTTAGCATGCTTTTTACGATATCATGTACCAATTTAAATGAAGATTTATACGATAAAGTAGAAGATGGAAATTTTGGAAACACACCAAAAGAAGTTGATGCATTAGTGGGCGGAGCTTATTCTTCGTTAAGAGGATTTGCAGATGGGATCTCTAATAATTATCCAACTTCTGAGTATGTATTCTTTTTGAACGAAACCGTTTCAGATGAAGCGACAATTCCAACAAGAGGAACCAACTGGTACGATGGCGGTCAATATCAGGATGCACAAAAGCATACCTGGAAAGCAGACAATCGCCTTATTCTGTCGGCCTGGCGTTACAACTACACCGGGATAGCCAAAATCAATTCGATTATCTATCAGGTTGATAAATCATCCCTTACTGATGTGGCAAAAGCACCAATTTATGCAGAACTAAAATCATTGAGAGCTTATTATTACTACAATCTTTTAGATGCATTTGGAAATGTGCCTATTGTGGTTAATTTTGAAGATACCTCTTTGCCATCCAATTCTACCAGAAAACAAGTTTATGATTTTGTAGAAAAAGAATTACTGGACGCAATTCCGCATTTAAATTCAAATGTGGTGTATTCTAAATTTACAAAAAATGTTGCCTATTCTTTATTGGCAAGATTGTATCTGAATTCTGAAGCCTTTATTGGAACAGCGCGTTGGCAGGATTGCATCAACATGTGTCAGAAAGTGACCGGATACACTTTGACGCCGGATTTCTTTGCCAATTTTGCGACACAAAATGAAAAATCAACTGAAATTATTTTTTCGATTCCTTACGATCAGAAAGCAGGAACAGTGGGTAATTATATGAACTCAATGTCTTGTCACTATTTGCATAAACTGACGATTTCGGCTTCCGGAAATGATTATCCGTGGAGTGCTAACGGAATGTGTGCACAGCCAGGGGTTTATTCAGCATTTGCAGCCACAGATAAAAGAAGAAAATGTATGGTTGCCGGTGACCAGATTAGTGTAGCAACCGGGCAGGTTATTGTAATGGACAACGGAGAACCGCTTACCTATACAGAAGAAGTTACAAGTGTGGCTGATGCCAAAGAAAACCAGGGAGTCCGTTTAGGAAAATACGAGATGAAAGCCGGTGAACAATGGGAACGCGACCATGATTTTGTTTTGATTCGTTATGCCGAAATTCTAATGATGCAGGCCGAATGTTATGTTCGTTTAGGATCTCCTGATTTGGCAAAACCTTTCATTCAGCAAATTACAACCCGTGCAGGAGAAGAAATGCCAACAACAATCGATCTTAATTTTATAGATAAAGAGTTGCTTAAGGAATTTACTTTCGAAGGAAGAAGAAGAACAGATAACATCCGTTTTGGGACCTTCTTCCTGCCTTGGTGGGAAAAAGGGGCAACACCAAAATACAGGGCCATTTTTCCAATTCCAAGCACCGTTTTAACTACAAATAAAAACCTGGTACAGAATCCCGGGTATTAGGTTATGGCATGCCAGTCTTCCATGTTGGTTAGTCGTGGAAGGCTGACATGTTTTTAAACATATTTAAGCTAACAGAGCTGCATTTGTAAAAATATATGTAACACATAGAAAAATAGAATTTTATGTGCAAAACAAAATATAAAAAGAAACTCGTTTCTCACACATAATTATGTTTGTTAATGCAAGTGAAACGCCTTTTTTATGAGGTTGAAAAGCGATATGTCTATGTGTTAAAATGTTTAAAAGCAATTTTTATTATAAAAGCAAATATCAATTAATATGAAAAGATATATCACATCGCTGGTTTTCGGCTTAATGAATATTGTGTTGGTTGCTGGATGCAGTAGCGATGACAAAGGTTCAGATAAACCGGTAGAACCCGAAATAATTGCGCCTGTTGCGATTGAAAAAACAAACAGCACCAAAATTTATGTTCATTATATGCCCTGGTTTGAAACCAATGAAAGTAGTGCCGATAAAAAATGGGGATATCACTGGACCATGGCCAACAAAAATCCAAATACTATTGGCGTTAACAATCGCAGAGAAATTGCGTCGTATTATTATCCGCTAATTGGGCCGTATCATTCAGGCGATAAAAATGTGATCGAAAATCATTTATTATTGATGAAATATTCCGGAATCGATGGTGTCTTAATCGACTGGTATGGCACTTTTGATGTAAATGATTACCGAATGGTGAAAGAAAACACAGAACAGCTTATTGCCATGCTGGAGAAAGTGGGATTAGAATATGCGATTGTATATGAAGACAGAGTAACAAAAAATGCGGTTGATGCCGGAAAAGCCATTTCAGTAACCAGTGCTGCAAAAACCGATTTAGCGTACATGCAAACCAATTATTTTGGCGATAAAAATTACATCAAAATAAATGGAAAACCATTGTTGCTTAATTTTGGGCCAATTGTATTGCAAACCCCTGCCGAATGGACTAATGTTTTTAATACCCTGACCACAAAACCTACTTTTCTAACGCTTTGGGACCAATCTGCAGAAGCAGGCGATAATGCTGCCGGCGAATATGCGTGGGTATACAAAAACAGCACTTATCTGACTAATTTTTATACCAATACAAAGCCAAAACTGGCAGTTACAATGGGAAGCGCTTATCCCGGTTTTAAAGATTTTTATGCTGAGGGCGGTGGAGGAGCAGCAATTGGCTGGACCATAGACCATAATAACGGAGCGACTCTTGACGAAACACTTGCCCTGGCTAAAAATGCCAATGTAAATTACCTTCAACTGATTACCTGGAATGACTTTGGAGAAGGAACAATGTTTGAACCAACAGTAGAATTTGGTTACACCTATATCGAAAAAGTAAAAGCATTTGCCGGCGTAAAAAGTACCGAAGCTGTTTTTCCTGATATCAGTAAAATGTACAACCTGCGAATAGAAAAGAAAGGCAGTGCCGATGCCCAGAAAAAATTAGATCAGGCTTTTAATTATTTTGTTTCAATGCAACCTGCAAAAGCAAAACAATTACTAAACGAAATTAAATAAAGAGTTGTAATTAATACAATTAAATAATGAAAAACATAAAATATAGATACTGTCTAATGGCGCTTGCTTCGATAGTAGTATTTGCCTGCAGTACTAAAAAAACATACCAAATAAGTTCACCTGGAAAAAACACCAAATTGGTTTTTGAATTAACTCCGTCAGGTCAGCCACAATACAGTTTTACCGCCAACGGAAAATCAGTCATAGAACCTTCTTTATTAGGATTTGAATTTCAGGGAATCCAAAAAATGACCGATGGTTTTGAAGTGGTTTCCACCGAAGAAAAATCGGCTGATGACACCTGGGAACAGCCTTGGGGAGAATTCAAAAAAGTAAGAGATCATCACAATGAATTAATTGTTCATCTGAAAGAGTCAAAGGGAGAAGAACGCCTGGTAGATATTATTTTCAGGGTTTTTGATGATGGCGTTGGTTTTCGATATGAATTCCCCAAACAGCCCCATTTAGGTAAAGTCAAAATTTCGAATGAGATTACCCAATTTACTTTTAAGTCAGATAATGACGTGTGGTGGATTCCGGTGCATCGTGAAAACAGTTATTACGAAAGTACCTATCGCAAAACACCGGTTAGTAAAACGGATACCATCAATACGCCGGCAACTTTAGAAACCAAAGAAAAATTATTTGTGGCTATTCACGAAGCCAGCCTAACTGATTTTGCCTCAATGACGTTATTAAAAACAAATGATAAACAATACAAAAGCGAATTAGTGCCGTGGGCCGATGGCGTAAAAGTGTATGCCGAAACTCCATTTAAAACACCATGGAGAACTATCGTAGTGGGAAAAACTCCCGGCGATGTGGCAACTTCGACTATTATGCTGAATCTAAATGAGCCTTCAAAAATTGAAGACCTTTCCTGGATCAGACCTTCAAAATATATTGGAATCTGGTGGGGCATGCATTTAGAAAAGTACACCTGGGGGCAAGGACCAAAGCATGGTGCGACAACTAAGAATACGAAAGAATATATTGATTTTGCTGCGAAAAACAATTTTGACGGCGTTCTGGTAGAAGGCTGGAACGAGGGCTGGGATGGCGACTGGACTGCCGATGGATCTTCCTTTAGTTTTGTAAAAGCCTATACTGATTTTAATCTCGAAGAAATTACAAAATATGCGGCTATTAAAAATGTTCGTTTAATTGGCCATCACGAAACCGCAGGTGCAACCAAACATTACGAAAGCCAGTTAGAAGATGCTTTTAAATTGTATCAGAAAATGGGGGTAAATACGGTAAAAACAGGTTACGTAAATAAATATCTGGATAAAAAAGAATGGCACGATAGCCAATACGGAGCACGTCATTACAGAAAAGTAATGGAAACTGCCGCTAAATACCATATCATGATCGACAATCATGAACCTATAAAAGGAACCGGATTGCAGCGTACCTACCCAAACTTTATGTCACAGGAAGGCGGAAGAGGACAGGAATACAACGCCTGGTCTGTTGATGGCGGAAATACGCCGGAACATTTAACCACTTTACCTTTTACCAGAATGCTTTCAGGACCTTTTGATTACACCCCTGGAAATTTCAATTTTGATTATAAAACGCCTTCGGGAGCCAGAGTTCAAACGACTTTGGCAAATCAATTAGCGTTATATGTGATTATTTTCAGTCCGTTGCAAATGGCTTCAGATTTACCGGAGAATTATGTAGGTAAACCGGAATTTCAATTTATAAAGGATGTGCCTTGCAATTGGTCAGAGACTAAAGTTTTAGATTCTAAAATTGGAGCATACACTACAATTGTCCGCAAAGACTGGGAGGAAAAAAACTGGTATTTGGGCGCGATCACAAACAGCAAAGGGAGAGATCTTAAAGTAGAATTATCATTTTTAGATGCCGGAAAAGAATACGAAGCCGAAATTTATAGTGATGGAGCAGGAGCCAATTATAAAACAAATCCGTATCCGGTAACCATTTCAAAACAAAAAGTAAATAGTAAAACCATACTGGATCTAAAATTAGCAGCTGGAGGAGGAACAGCTATAAAATTCACTCTAATAGAAAAATAAGTTAGTTTAGTTTGAGTTAAGTTGAGTTTGAGCAATGAACCCGATGTCTTTTAAGATATCGGGTTTATTATTTTTTGTTTCAGGTTTCAGGGTTGAAGTTTCAGGTTTCAAGTTTCAGGTTTCAAGTTTCAGGTTTTACGTTTTACGTTTTAAAATTAAAAACTTAGAGCCTTAGCGTCTCAGTATCTTAGCACCTTAAAAAAAAAATCAATGTTTGTAAAGCTTTACATGATGACCAAAAGCATAAGCAGCTGTAATAGTTGGTCCGTTGTAGCCCCATTTCAGATCCCCGTTTAATCTTTCTTTTATAGCATCTACTTTAAAATTCAGGCCGGTATATCCTGCTGTAAGACTAAAGTTCTGATGCACATTATAGGAAATAGCTAAATTATAACTAACAATTCGTCCGTCGATATTGTCTATTTTTATGGCAAAATAATTTGCATTTGCGTACAATCCCCAGCGTTTTGCCAGAACAAATTCTCCCCAAACTCCCACATCTGGTAACGGAGCAGTAAAATTAAAACTATCTCTATATTCTAAACTGGCCTGATTTGCATCAACACGTAAGGCCAGATCAGCAAAAAGCACGTGGGTACCAATCAATAAACCGACTTCATATTTTGGTTTGGATAAAAAAGCATAACCATAAGCAATTCTTGCAATCTGAACATCAAACAAAGCGGTTACTCTGGTATTTATATTATAAGTATGCTCACCAAAATCAATTTCTTTTTCTAAGGTCTTAGTGGAACTTCTGTCAAGGGCAAAAAATTCAAAACCCAATCTTGATCTTCTGGAAATACGCCAGTCAAAAGTTCCCATAAAAGATGTGCTTGATTTTGAAAACCCTAAATCGTCTTCGAGATCTATTTCGGTACCGTGATTCCCGTTATTGCTGCCCACCTGGATCTGCGTGTTGTTAACAGGAAAAAATACTCCTGCCGTAACTTTAAAACGTCGTGCATGCCAAGGCAAATCATCATCATCCTGAGGGGAAGCTGGGGCATTTAAATCATTTTGTAAAACTGTTGCAGCATTTTCCAGAGGAATTTCGGCAGTGTTTTGAGCATGCATTGAAAAAGAAGAAAGCAGAACTATCAAAAAACAAAATAACTTTTTCATCTGATTTATTTTTAAATTTATTGATATATTTTAACATTTAAAGTTAACAAAAAAAATCATTCATTTTTGGTTTTTATGTATTTATTATTTTGGTTTTCAGTGCATTATGTGTTTTGTTAAAATTAGTTGACATGTCACTCTTTTTCGTAATTTTGTCTCATGGAAAAAAATAAAACAGATTTTGCTGCTTTTAAGGAAGAGATTTCAAATAGTTTTTTCTTTCAGATCCACAGAATGAAACGGACTATTTTTCGTCATACCAATGCTTTAATGACGGAATCGGGAATTAATTTACAGTTAGAACAGCTGCCTTTAATTATGATTTTGCAGCGTAAGAGTTTATCGCAACGGGAACTGTCGGATATGACCATGCGTGATAAATCTTCTATTTTAAGAAGTATAAATGCTTTAGAAAAAAAGGCTTTGGTAGAAGTTCAGAAAGATAAAAGTGATAAACGTAAAAACATTGTAAGCCTGACAGAAGAAGGAAGTAATCTGGCTAAAAGAATCCGTATTTTAATGAATCAGGCAGAAGATGAGGTTCTGGCCGTTTTTTCAGCAGATGAACGAAAAGAAGCACTTGAAACCATTAGAGGCTACGCTGATAAACTGGATACACTTTAGAATAACCCACAGGTTTTACAGATTGAACGGATCAACGCAGATGTTATTTTTAGAAGAATCTTTTTTAATCGCTGGCCAGAAAAGTAAACAACATTAAATTATAAAAAATAAAATGAATAAAAATGAATTGTTAGAAGGTCCTATACTTTCTTCTTTATTAAAACTGGCAGTGCCTATTATGATTGCCAATTTACTACAAGCCGCTTATCAGTTAGTTGATGCTTTTTGGGTTGGGCGTTTAGGTGGAGATGCCGTCGCAGCAGTTTCTGTAAGTACTCCCGTAATTTTCCTTACGATTGCATTGGGAACCGGACTTGCCATTGCCGGTTCGATTCTTATTGCACAATACTTTGGTGCAGGACAGCAGGAAATGGTCAATCATGTAGCGGCTCAAACGTTGTTAATGGTTATTTCGGCTTCGATTGTTTTATCAATTATTGGCTATTTTTTAAGCCCTTATTTTCTGCAAATTTTAAAAGTAACTCCCGAAGTGTATAAGGATGCCTTAGGTTTTATGCAAATTGCTTTTATCGGGCTGGTTTTTAGCTTCAGTTTTATGATTTTCCAATCGGTAATGCGTGGTGTTGGCCGTGTTACTTTGCCCGTTTATATTGTATTGGGAACGGTAATCCTGAATTTTGCCTTAGACCCTTTGTTTATTTTTGGATGGAACTTTATTCCGGCAATGGGTGTAAAAGGTGCCGCTTTGGCGACATTATCTACCCAGAGTTTAGCCATTATTATAGGGTTTGCTATTTTGTTCCGGGGCAAGCACGGAATTCATCTGCAACTTAAAGATTTTAAACCTGATTTCAAACATATTAAAAAAGCATTTAAAATTGGTTTTCCATCGTCAATAGAACAGTCAATGCGTGCGATTGGTTTAACGGCTATTACTTTTTTAATTGTACATTTTGGTACCACAACAGTAGCTTCTTACGGGGCAGGTTCAAACCTGATTCAGCTGATCATGATTCCGGCTTTGGGACTTTCAATGGCAATTGCCACTTTGGTAGGACAAAATATTGGTGCCGGAAACATGCTTCGTGCCGGAAAAATTGCCAAATTAGGCGCTTATTTAGGTTTTGGTTTATTAACCGGAATCGGATTGATTGCTTTTGCTTTAGCACCTCATTTAATTGCTTTTTTCGTGCCAAACGAACCATCTGTTATTGAGGGGGGAACTGTTTTTTTGAGGATAACTTGTCTTTCATGGGGGTTTTTAGGACTTCAGATGTGTTTGTTGGGCGTTTTTAGGGCGGTTGGAAATACTACGCTTCCAATGATTTTAACGCTGGTTTCACAATGGGTTTTACAATTTCCGCTAGCTTATATTTTATCACACAATACCTCTCTGGGGGCCATTGGAATTTGGTGGGCTTTCCCCGTTTCGACTGTGGTTACAGCTATAGTGACCATGCTCATTTATGCTAAAGGAGATTGGAAAAAAGAACGATTAACCGGAAAAACAAATAAACTGATTGATAAAGTCGAAAAAGAAATTGTCAATGAAGGTTTTGAGGTGAAGTAGGGGGGTATAGTGGTAAAGGTTCAAAGGTTCAGAGTGGCAGAGGTTCAAAGGTTCAAAGGTTCAAAGGGGCGAAGGTTCAAAGGGGCGAAGGTTTAAAGGTTCAGAGTGGCAGAGGTTCGGAGTGGCAGAGGTTCGGAGTGAAAAGGGGGTTAATGTAGAGACGTACCGTATTGTTTCTAAAAAACAGTCTTTTTGAATGTGAGTGCCGCGTGAGGGATAGGAGCAGGCTACCGAAGTAGCGCGGATAGCCCGACAGCATTACAAAAAGGGGCGAATAAACGATGCTGTTTTTGCCCCTTTTTATAATGGTGGCACGCCCAAAATCAGCTTATAATTACCATATCAAATTTTTTGCTTTAGCGTATATCTTACTTTGTAATTGCTATGTATATTGATTTTTGTTATGGATATTTAAATTTGATTGTCTATATTTGAGAGTAAATTCTCAAAATAAATTATGGACAAGAAATTAAAACAATTCTTTGTAAAGTCATTTGTTGTATTGCTGATAATTCATTTAGGCTATTTTTTATATGGCTATTTTAAGTTTGAAGGAATTGGAAAGGTAAATATCTATACCGAATTTTACAGGTTTAAGTTTTATGATGATGTTTCTATTTCACACTTTTTTATAAGTGGCTTGTTTTTACTTTTCTTCCTGATTTTTTTGATAAAAAACCATTCGAAAAAACAATATGCTTTTCCTAATTTGCTTAAAATAGGCGGTTTATTGCTGTTGGTTTCCTTTTTTACTTTTTCGTTTTTTGTAAGCTATAGTTTTGGTCTTAATGCCGGGTTAAGATCTGAACTGTCTGAAAAAGATTTTAATAAGGACAAAACGGTGCTGAATGTTCTGCGTCCGTTTTTGTATGGTTATACCTCTTACAGTTCAGAGAAATTATTTAATCCCGTTAATATTTTATATCCAAAACCTTATCCGGTTATTGAAGTTGTAGACAGTACTTTGATTTCGGGTCAATATTATAGTGTAGAATATAACTATTACAGTATTGATACCCTAAAGATGCTAACAACAGATTTAAATAAAGTTTCGGCTGCAACGAGCACGGTTCTGGATAGTATAGGTTTTGGTAAAAAAGAGCTTCTGGAAAGAATAATTAAAAAAAATAGTATAAAAGATAGTACCGAAATTATTTATAAAGGCCAAAGAGTTAATCCGGATTACGATCCGAATATTTGTATTTTTATTAAAAATAAAGCTTTATATAAACCTGTAAAGGGTATTCCGGTTGAAAAACAACAATACGATGCTGCGGTAAAACGCTATAAATTGCTTTATAAATCTAAAGAAGATTCTTTATTGTACAGTTTTCATCAATTGGATACATTACTGAAAAAGTACAAGATTGAAACCTATATTGTTCCTAAGGATCTGGTAAAAGATGTGGTTTATTTTAAGAATCACAATACCGAACTTTTGAATACCATTAGAAATGATTTTGACAGAAAGGCTTTAACCGATAAATTAGATACTTTAGAGCGATTGTTTTACCAGCCAAACTATCTTCATCCGTCAATTATGGCGATCTTTTTTGGTGTTATTGGATTGGTTTGGTTAATACTGTTTTTAATTTACATTTTGTTTAATTATAAAAGAAAACAAGTCTGACAGTATTTTTTAATTGCATTTTAAACCCTGTTATAATCGGCTCTCCAGTGAACGATTGCTTTTTTTATGGAATCGCCTGTGAGATTGTTTTTAAGGGCATCCTGAATTAGGGGCAATAATTCATCATCTGGTGCAAAACGTAAGGCAAATATCTGATCGTCGGTAAATTTGTATTCGAATTCCTCAAAACGTTTTCCAGTTAACGTAAAGTAGCGATAGCGAAGTTCCAATCGCACAATTCGGTTTTGAAGAATTAAAGCATAATGTTGTCTGAGCATATAAGCCAGCCAAAATAAAAAGATAAAACCGACACTTATAAAGGACCATATCTTAGTGTCGTTCGTTGTAAAGGCAAAGTAAACACTGAAACCTAAAAAAAGCGTTAAAAGAGGATAATAAATAAAATGGTGCGGTGTGTAAAACCGTATATGATTGTAATAAGTCTGGACTTTCATAATGATTTTGTTTTTGGTTTGGTACTAAAAAAACAAAGCTACCCTAAAAAAATAGAATAGCTTTCTTTTCCAAAAATAAACTAACATAACCAATGTTCTCTTTATAATTAAACTTAATTAAAAGTTTTCTCAGTAATATTTATATTTTAAAAAGCCTCAATTTCATTATCATTCTTTTGTTTGGCTTAAATTTCCTGAGGTAAAATTAGCTTCATTGTAAGAATCTTTTGTTATATTTTAAAACACAAATGTTACATGATTTCAACATTTGCTAAAAAAAGTAGCTTAAAACGAAGGTGTGGCTGATTTTTTTAAGCTGTACTATTTTTATTTTATTGTAGAGATAATCAGCCATTCATCGAGTTTCGATTGAAAAGTTTTACCGGCATTTGCAGGACTGGTTGAGGGTAAGGTAATAAGTTGGCAGGTATTTTTTAAATGAACATACTTTTTGAAAAATGCTGCTGCTTTTTGTCCATTAAAAAGAATGGTTTTAATATTGGGATGTTGTTCCAGGAACGTTTCAAAATCATTTGCAATTTCATTCTTTATTGCGCTGTCTAAACTTCCAACACGATCGCAAAATTGCAGAACATCCCAAAGTGCCACCTTATTTTTTTGTAATAGTGCTTTTCGGGTTTCATAATCATTCGAGAAATCTTCTTTAAAAATGAGGAACATAAATTTCCAGAAATTATTCTGGTTATGACCGTAATACTGATTCAGTTCTAATGATTTTGTACCAGGCATTGTACCTAAAATCAAAATGGTAGCATCGGCACTGGATATGGGAAAAAATGAAAAACTTTTCATGAATTAAAGCGTTTGTGTTGTAGTAAGATACAGTATTTAAAAGATAAAGGAACATCCATAAGTAATTATAAAACAATTAAGAAAAATTATATAACATTTTTGCTTTGCCATTGCCCGAACTTTGAATTCTGGATTTCTGGAAGTTCAATACTACAAAACGGACATGTTTTTTTTTAGAAATCTATATAAAAATAAGTAGAATTTTAAATCCTTGCAAAATGAAAATAGTTACTATTAATACAGAAAAAATCCAAAATATTTTTGAAGAGTTAAATACAAACTTCGGAGGTAAGGTAACTTTTGATTTAAACGAATATACGCTTGAAACGAATAATAGTTTTGCAAAAGGATTCATTACCGGAGCATCCTTTAATGATAACATTTCGTACGTTCAGTTTGATATGACTTTCTCGGTGGATGTCCGAATGGATATTACGAATGTCAAAGCGTCACCTATATTTTTTGCGTATTGCTCAAAAGGAAACCTTTCGCATAGTTTTGGGGCTACAGGACAGGAAAGAACATTTAAAACGTTCCAGACTGCTATTGTAACTTCAAAAACCAAACAAGATAATATGTTGTTTTTTGAAAAAGACCAGAAAACAAAATTCACTTTAATTATTGTGGGAACACAAACAGAAAATCAAATGCATTCTTTGAATCAGCAGGTGAAAGAAACCTTCTTTGAAAATAATGTAGCCCAGGATTTCTTTTATGTAGGGTCGTACAATCTTAAAATTGCCGAAAAAATAGAACAACTCAACGCTGTTACCCAAACCGGAATTGTTAGAAATCTTTTGAAAGAAGGAATTTTAAGAATTATTCTGGCCATGGAAATCCAGCAACATACAGACGATGTAAGCACTTTATCTAAAGATGCAAATTGTCTCACTTTAAGAGAAATGGAAGAAATAAAAGAATTATCAGAGGCTATAAAAGCAAATCCTGAAGAAGCTTTTACCATTAAATCATTAAGCAAAAAATCCGGATTATCACCAAATAAATTGCAGGAAGGTTTCAAGATGATCCACAACCGAACCGTAAACGACTACATTACGCACATGCGGGTTTTAAAAGCCGAAATCTTAATTCGGACTTCCGATTTAAATATTTCTGAAATTGTTTACTGTATAGGTTTTACAAGCAGAAGTTACTTCTCTAAAATCTTCAAAGAAAAATTCAATTGCAGCCCAAAAGAATATAAGTTTAATTTGAATCCGCTGGCTATTACAGCTTAGTTTTTAAGGTTTAAAGTTACAAAGGTTCAAAGTTACAAAGGTTCAAAGTTACAAAGGTTCAGAGCAACCAAGATATTGTAGGGACGAGCAGTGCGTCTTTTTTGTATGTAGCAATTTATTTATAAGGAATAATTATGCATCCGCCTGCTGCAGAAGAAAGAATAAAAAGGATACTCATAGGATCAAACCTCTGAACCTTTGCAGCTTTGTATCTTTGAACCTAAAATTTATTTGACTGCAAATGAATTTTTAATTACATTTGCATAACTAGTTATGTAATTAATTATATATGGAATTTTTTAATAAAGTAGGTAAGGTGGCTTTGGGAAGCCGTTTACGTTTAATGACAGCGATTATTACAGATGATGCTGCAAAAATATACGAATCCTATGGTATGAATTTTTTGCCAAAGTGGTTTCCGGTATTTTATACGCTTATGGAAGAAAAAGAGATGACGATTACGGAAATTGCCAATGAAATTGGTCATTCGCAGCCCTCTGTAAGCAAAATTGTTCAGGAGATGATCGCAGCCGGATTGGTGGAGGAAAGCCTGAAAAGCAATGATAAACGCAGAAATATTGTCGATTTATCGGTTAAGGGAAATGAATTCTCAAAAGAATTAAAACTACAATTAAAAGATGTTGAAGCTGCCGTTGATGGTTTAATAACAGAATCAAGTCATAACTTATGGGCAGCGCTCGAAGAGTGGGAATTTCTCTTAGAACAAAAGTCATTGTTTAAAAGAGTAAATGAACAAAAGAAAAAACGCGAAAGCCAAAACGTAAAAATTATACCGTTTGAACCTCAATATCTGGACGCTTTTAAGGCCCTGAATATAGAATGGATTTCAACCTATTTCGAAATGGAAGAAGCTGATTATAAAGCCTTAGACAACCCACAGGAATATATTTTGGACAAAGGCGGTAAAATTTTCGTGGCTTTATATCAAAATGAACCTGTTGGCGTGTGTGCGCTGATCAAAATGAAGGATTCCGATTATGATTTTGAAATGGCAAAAATGGCAGTTTCGCCTAAAGCACAAGGCAAAAATATTGGTTTTTTATTAGGGCAGGCTATTATAAACAGTGCAAAAGAAGAAGGTGCCCATAAAATATACCTGGAAAGTAATACGATCTTAAAGCCGGCCATTAACTTGTATCATAAACTAGGTTTCCAAAAAGTTTTTGGTTTGGCGACACCGTATAAGCGTTGTAATATTCAGATGGAGTTAAATATTTAATTAAAGTGGCTAAGTTGCTAAGATTCTGAGATGCTAAGTAAAACTCAGAATCTTAGCAACTCAGTAACTTAGAACCTCAAAAAAAATGAAAAACATTGTAAAAAAAGAAAATGCTGTTTCAAGACAGTTTTTAGGAGTTGATTTTGTTGTGCTTTCGATAGGGAAAGATTCGATGGTAACAAAAATGCTGTACAAATTGACAGATAACGTTCCGTTTCATCAGCATCCAAACGAGCAAAGTGGTTATGTAATATCAGGTAAATACAACTTAAAATTTGGAGGAGAAGAATATTTATTATCAGAAGGAGATACGTATTCGATTCCTGCCAATATTGAGCATTCTATCGAAATCATCGAAGCGGGAGAAGTTGTGGATGTGTTTACGCCTATACGACAGGATTATTTGTAGTCTTAGTGACTAAGGTTCTGAGTTGCTAAGCTGCTAAGAAAAAACTTAGAAACTTAGCAACTCAGCGACTTAGAAGTTTAGTTAACGCCCAAACCTATAGTACTCTAAATCCTGATTCTTTTTATTGTTAATAGAATCTAAAATAGAGTTCATTCCAATAACGCTGAAAGTGATCCCGTTTCCTCCGAAACCCAGTACATAATGCTCATTTTTTTCCGGATTTGGTTTTCCAAAATAAGGTAAGGCATCTTTTGTTTCTCCAAAAGTTCCTGCCCAGGAATAATCTGGTTTGAAATCAATTTTAGGAAATTTTTTGTGAAAGTGCCTTAGCAGAAATTGTTCTTTCTTAGGTAATAATTTATCGCGTTTTTTAGGATCTTTAAATTCTTCGTCTCCGCCCCCTGCAATAATACGATTATCTCCGGTTGCTCTAAAATACAGATACGGAGAGGAAGTATCCCAAAAAATGGCATTTTTAAAACCGGCCGGTAAATGGGGTAAACTTTCAGAAGTAATTACATAAGTACTTTTTAGATCCACCACTTTTTCGGCCAGTGTTTCAGTGCTTTCATAACCCGTGCAATGAATAACATGATCGGCTGTAATGGTAAACTTATTTTCGGTATGCGCAATGCATTTTCCTTTTTGATGCTGAATAGCCGTAATATTAGTGCGGTCCAGAATTTGCATTCCTTTTTTTTGACAATAAACCAGCAAATCATTAGCGAGCCTAAACGGATCCATAACGGCAGCTGTAGTAGATTCTATTGCTGCAACGGCATTTAAGCCCATTTTTTCGAGATCCCATCTTTCCAGCCAGTTGACATCAAATCCGTGTTCTTTCCTGCATTTAAATTCATTGCGCAAAAACGGGATGTCTTTTTTTACTGACGTAAAATAGATACTTTTTTTAAACTCAAACTGACAATCACTTTTTATGGTATCAATAATGGTGCGCAAATCAAAAATGGCTTTTTTTCCGTTTGTATAACTGTTAACGGCACATTCTTCTCCTCTTATTTTGATGAGTTCGTGGAGTGAAATATCAATTTCGTATTGAAGTAAGGCGGTACTGGCCGCAGTGCTTCCGTTGCAGACATCGCGACGATCCACGAGTATTATTTTTTTGCCTTCGGTAATTAATTTGTAAGCCATTAATGCGCCTGTTATGCCGCCGCCAATAATCAGAATAGCAGTTGTTAGATCTGAACTGATAGACGGATAACTGTTTTTCATGGCATTCTTTAATGGCCAGAAAGTTTCGGTAGAGCGTAGTTTCATTTTTTTGTGATATTTCTGGTACGGGATTTAGTTCTGTTTTTGTCTTTGCGTTCGTGTTGTTCGTCTGCTTCTGCGATAGAATGTGACGTTCTTATGCTTTCATCTTTTTTGGCCAGTTCACTAAGCCTGTGATAGTATTTTTGTACGATAATCATTTCCTCTTCGGTCATACTTTCAATGTCGACTAGACTATTGCTGGAGTATTCATTGGAAGCAACTAACTCATTTAATTTTAGCTGGATAGCTAATGAATCTTTATTTTGCGCTTTCTGAATCAAAAAAACCATCAGGAAAGTGATGATTGTAGTTCCGGTATTGATGACCAACTGCCATGTTTCGGAGTATTTAAAAATTGGACCTGAAACTGCCCAGGCCACAACAATTAAAAAAGCACCAATAAAAGCAGTTGTGCTTCCTGCAGCTTTAGAAACTTTAGTAGCAAATTTTTCAAAAGCACTACTTTTATTTTGATTTTTTGTTTTCATTTGAACTTCATTTATTATTTACTTACTTTTTCTTCACGAATGACCTTATTGTGAACTTCGTCGTAGATGGCGTCGTTTATTTTTTTACCTGTTTTACTAAATACTTTAATTTTTGGATCCTGATGGGTACCGGTTATCACAATTGGAATTCCAATCAGACCAAACGGCGGAAGCCCCAGTCGCATTCGTAAATCCAGCAATCCGTCAAAACTTGTTGTTCCTTTTACCGTTGGTCTAAAAGAGGCTACGCTAAAAGTAAAAGGCTCGATATGAATTAAATTATTATTGACATTCGACTTAATTTCAATTCCTTTCATATCAGGGTTATCGAGCCCTTTTTGTCCGGTTTTAGAACTGATTCCGTCAAATAATTTTAAACCTTTTATTTGTACATCACGTAAATTTAAAGTCCCGCCACCTTCAAGAGATTCATAAATAGGGCCCATATTTCCGTTTAGATCTCCTTTGATTTTATAGTCGACAGAGATAATTCCTTGTGCTTTTTCGGCTACAGTGACCATATCATGAAACATCGGAATTTCTTTGTAGGCTCTTTGTACACTAAAATCTTTAGCCGTAAAATGGGCATCAAAATGTGCAGAAGTTGGGTTTTCATCTTTGTATGAAGCATTAATTCCCAAAATGCAATCAATGATATTAAAAGTGGCATTTTCTAAATAAAAACCACTTTTGGCAATCCCTACTTTTCCGGAAAGTTTGTTTAAGACCAATCCGTTATATTCTACTTTATCTGCATTTGCATTAAGAGTAACATTTAAATTTTTGGGTACAATCACAACACCACTCATTTTAGGATGATCTTCTTTGGCATATTCTACTTCAATATTCCGATCTGTGTTTTCTCCTTTTTTAAGCGCCATAAATTCATCCACATTAATCAGTTTGGATTTCATGTTGAAGTTTCCGCTCAGTGTTCCGTGTGATTCCAGAAAATAATTAATCGTATTCAGCAAATAGCCATTAATATCAAAATCTGATTTTCCATAAGAAGCATTGAATTTTTCAAACCACATTTTTTCATTTTGAAATCGAAAATTTCCCTGTTTGATAAAAAAAGCTTTCGGAAATAACTCTGATGTGGCTTTGATGTTTTTCAATACAAGAGTACCCCGATTATCCAGTTTATTATATTGTCCGGTAGTGGCATAACTTTGTTTTCCTTTAAGCGAAAGATCTGCTTTGGCGTACCCTGTAACATCGAGCCCTTTTTTCGAGAAAACCTGATAAATTCGCCCAACATTAAGTTCGCCTTTAATTTTGGCATTATAAGCCAAATCGCCAAAGTCTGAAAGTGTAGCATTTACATACATTGGATTGCCTTCAAAAACAAAAGAGGCAGGAGCAACAGCAACAATTAAATCCTGATACGTTCCCGCTTTATTGAGTACATTCGCGATAAACGTAATATTAGTAATGGGGTTGGGATACGAGTCTGTTTTAAACCAGCCTTCCCGAAGTGAAATTCCGCCACTAGTTTTAGGAAACAATTTTTTAGAAGTACTAAAAATACCTTTTGCCTGAATGTTTGTTTTTAAAATTCCTTTTATATCAATGGTATTTAAGCCTAAAGCGGCGTCAACTGTTGCGAGATCTAATGCGCCTTTTACACTCGCATCGACCGTCATTTCGTTAAAGCCTTTACTGCGTAAATAAGCTGTGAAATAATCTTTTTCGCCTACTTTAAATTTAAAAGTTTCCAGGTTAATCAAAAGTTTTTCAACATCAAGTGAAGGCAAAACAGCACTCAGGTTCATTTGAAAATCGGTTAACGGAGCAGGGGCATTTTGATAATTTATGGCACCTTCCTTAATTTTTAGATTAAAAGCTAAATCCGGTTTTTGCTTTTTGGCAACATTATAATTTCCTCTAAAAGTAAAAAGTAAATCACTTTTGCCTGAAATTTCAGTTTCATCCATCCAGGTTAAATATTCCGGTGGCATCACTGAGAACAAGTCTTTTAAAGTAGTATTTGTTGATGCAGCCTTGATGTTGATCTTGTACCCATCTCTTAAAATCGTAAATAAACCGGTAAATTCCAGAGGTAATTTATTGATTTTTAATTCGTTTTTCTGAAGTATAAACGAAAGGGCATGTGTGTTGATTCTGGTAATTAAATCAGCACGCACTTCTTTTTTTCTAAGGTAAGCCGTTCTGTCGTAATAAAAATCGACATTATCAATTCGGGCGTCGGTATTTAAATCAAAAATATCTTCGCTTAAATTTCCTTTTCCAATATAATTAAAACCTTTTGCATCTACCAGAACCTTAGCGGAGCGGTCATTATATTTTACATGACAATCTTCCAGATCAATTCGTTCCAGTCTAATGGCAGTACCTTCATCAGGAGCATTCGGATCGTTTGGTTTTTCGTCACGATCTTCAGGAGCAATATAAATATTGTAGTTGGCCTGTCCTTGTTGGTTTACCATAATATTTATTAAGGCCTTGGAAACATACAGCTTATTGATTTTTACTTCATTATCAAAAATTAACCTCTTTAAGTTGATTCCAAACGCTACCTGATCTGCTTTTAGTAAAGTGTCGTTTCGGAAAGGTGCTGATCCCGTAAGGGAAATATCATCAAGAGAAACAGTTAAGGACGGAAAATGGGTAAAAAAGGACAATCTGGATTTCTTAAAGTCTAATTTTGTGTCTAAGCGCTCATTGGCAATTTTTTTAACTTCGGCTGCTACGGTTCCCGGAAAAAGCAACGGTATTAAAAACAATAATAGCAAGAGACTTGCTATTACTATTCCTGTGATTTTTAAAATTTTCAGGCTTATATTTTTATACGAAGTTTTCATAATTATCTTATTTAGTCCATGATATTCTGTTGTATTATGTTTTAATACGCACAATCATAGAATTTTAAATCCGAAAAAAAATGCTTACTTGATTCATACACAATATTGCTTTTATAATATACCCTGTATGTTGCTATGTATTGACATTATTTTTTCCGGCATTTTTATTATTGTTTTTTATCAGCGGCTTTTTTAGCATCTTCTTCTTTTTGTTTAGCCTGTTTTTCTTTTTCTTCTTTGGCTTTTTCAGCCTTTTCCTTTTCGGCTTTTTCTTTCTCTTCTTTGGCTTTTTCGGCTTTTTTCTGCTCTTCTTCCTTTTTTTCCTGTAATTCTTCTTTTTTCTTTTCTTTTTCTTTCGCTTTTTTCTTGTAATACCCTTTAAACAAAAAGTTGCTTTTTGCAGCTTCCATATTTTCACTAAAGCCTTTGGTACCGGATTCCAGATTCGAAAGTGTGTTCGAAACGCTATTGGCCATTTTATCATCCCGTACCAATCTGGCCAGGGCACCATTTCCATTATTCATGCTATGGCTAAATATGGCAAGTTCATCAGAGATTACACCCACATTATCAACGCTTTTTTTGACGCTTTTCATGATGTCATTCATTTCGATTCCGTTAACAGAAGCAATGACGCCATTATTTTCTACTACTTTTGTAGACTTGGCACCTGGAGAAATAGTCAGTACTTTGTCGCCCATTAATCCGTCAGAACCAATACTGGCACGCGCATCTGTTTTAATAAATTTGCGAACTTCATCTTTTATCACCATTGAAACCACTACAGAAGAATCATTTATAAGCCTGATTTCTTCTACTGTTCCGATATTAATTCCTGAAAAACGAACATTATTACCCACTTCTAAACCACTAACGGTTTTAAACTGCGATGTGATGTTGAATGTTGAACCAAAGAGGTTCTTTTGTTTTCCGATAAAGTAAATCGCCATTATAAAAAGCAATAAACCTATTGTTACAAACATTCCTAATTTCCAAGTATATCCAGATTGCTTATCCATGATTTCTAATTATTTATTTTTTAGTGTTATTGAAAAAAAGAGCGAACCCATTCGTCTTCATCTTTCTCCAGTTCTTCGTATGTTCCTTCTGCGTGTATTACTCCGTCTTTCAAAACCATAATGCGGTCGGCAGTTAGTTTTGCGCAAGCCATATCGTGTGTAATAATGATCGAAGTCGTTTTGCGTTTATGTTTGATATCGAGAATTAATTCGCTTATTTCCCTTGATGTTATCGTATCTAATCCTGTGGTGGGTTCATCATATAAAATAATCTCCGGTTTTAAGATTAAAGTTCTCGCGAGGCCAATTCTCTTTTGCATTCCGCCTGACAATTCAGAAGGCATTTTGTCAATAGCATCACTTAATCCTACATTGTCCAGTGCTTCCTTTACTTCGTTTTCTACTTCTTCAGCAGTTAGGTCTCTTTTGTGTTTTTTTAAGGTAAAAGCTAAATTCTCCCGCACCGACATTGAATCATATAAGGCTCCACTTTGGAATAAAAATCCAATTCTGACCCTGATTTCATTGAGTTCCGGTTTGGTGAGATTTAATACATTTTCATTAAAAACTTTTATTTCGCCCTTATCCGGTTCAATTAAGCCTACAATACATTTTATGGTAACTGATTTTCCGGATCCTGAACGTCCCAAAATCACTAAATCTTCTCCTTTGTTTACGGTTAGATTTACACCTTTCAGAATCTGATTGTCTTTACCAAAGGTTTTATGCAAATCTTTGATCTCGATAATGGGAGTTTTATCTGCCGCTTTTGGTTTAGTCTCTTTATGTTGTGTTTCTTTAATCATCTTAAAAAAATAAATCGGTTATCTGAACAGCGACCATATCAATGATAAAAATGCTTAGCGAAGCCGTTACAACAGCTGAATTTGCAGCTCTGCCCACACTTTCGGTTCCATTTGAGGCATTAAAACCTTTATAACATCCTATCATTCCGATAAAAAATCCGAAGAAGAAGGTTTTAACTGTTGCAGGAATTAAATCCAGGAATTCAAGTGATTGTAAAATCTGGGTGAGATAACGGTAAAAATTTACGTCACCGTGAATGTTAATACCAACATAGCCGCCAATGATGCCGATTGCATCTGCAAAAAATACTAAGATAGGCACCATTAAAGTACAGGCTAAAATTCGGGTTACCACCAGATAGTTATAAGGATTAATAGCCGAAACTTCCATGGCATCAATTTGTTCCGTTACTTTCATAGAACCTAATTCGGCACCAATTCCCGATGAAATTTTTCCGGCACAAATCAAAGCTGTAATAACCGGAGCAATTTCCCTTATTAAAGAAAGTGCCACCATTCCGGGTAACCACGATTCAGCTCCAAATTTTACCAAAGTTGGCCTTGACTGAAGCGTAAGGACCAATCCCATAATAAAACCGGTGATAGCCACCAGCGGTAATGATTTATAACCAATGATATAACATTGTTTCAAAAACTCTTTTGCTTCATAAGGCGGTACAAAAACCTCCTTAAAAAACTGTTTTGCAAACATTGTTGCATTTCCTATTTCGGTAAATGTATTTTTTAAAGTAAGAATCAAAATACTATGTTTTAAGTTATGTCGAAAGCTTCAAAACCAATTGTTTAATAAGCAGAAGTACCTGCTGTTTATCAAGTATTAAAATTAGTTGAGAACTCCACAAAAATTCTTACACAACTTTTTTTCAAGTTTATATAATTAACATAATCGAACACAATAATTAAAATAAAGTGACGTTATGCGAAAACTGTTAAAAACAAAAAATCCCTTCGTTAAAAAGGGATTTTCTGGGTTTAATAGCAATTTTGGTCAGTATTAAAAGGTATAATGTATTACGAATTTATCGCGACATCTGTTTGTGTTTTGATTAACGGAATCACTTTAGTTTCTGATAATTTCAGGTTTTCCATGATTAATCGGGCAGTTAAGTAGCATACTGTTGATTCAGCACCCTGGTTTAAGTTGACGTTTTCTTTTTCAAGTCCGTCATAACCGCCTCCGCTTACCGGATTGTACATAATTTGGTTCAAATGGTTTTTACCTAAGAACCAGTTAAAAGCAGTTTTCATTTTCTGTTTATATTCCGGAATATTAAAAGCTTTATAAAAAGAGTTTAAGGTCTGGATAGTATACGCCACATCAATAGGCTGTTCTCCGTATTCTTTTGGTTCAGAATCTCTGTGCAGCCAACCGTTATTAGAAATTACTTTGAAGCTGTTTTTATCGGTAAACATTTTTGACATTAAAAAGTCTAGTGAGTCCAACGCTACCTTTTTATAGATTGGTTTATTGGTAACCAGATAAGCGTAAAGCATAGATTCCGGTAAAACCCCATTTCCGTACGTCATATAATTTTCAAACCATTTCCAGTCGCTTGAAGCATGAATCTCATAATTCGAAAGCAATTTTGCATTCAGTTTATTGATAATTGCCGCCACGTATAAGTTAGGAATAGTCGTGTGATACAAATAAAGCCCTTTGGTTGCAAAACCGATAGAACGTGGAGACTGAATGTTTTCTGCCCATTTTAATGAGTTTAAAAAACATTTTGCCGCTTTTTTAGAAATGGCCTCAGGAAGAATATCTGAAATTGAAACAACTGTTCCCAAAGCCCAGATACCTCTGGCATTTGAATCTTCTAAGTTAACTTCGGCATTTTGCTCGATATGTTCTCTGTTTTCCTGATCGACATAATTGATGAAGTCCCCTTTTGGTTTTTGGCAACGCTCGATAAAATCCAGGTAAATTAAAATATAAGGCAAATCATCTTTGTCCTGAGTTAGTTTGTAATGCATACAAAAAGCAATCAGTGCGCGGGCATTATCATCTAAAGTATAACCCGAATCCAGATCCGGAATCGAAATTTTACTGAATTGGATAATTCCTAAATCGGTAGTTAGTTTTTTGATATGTCTCAATTGAATATCAGGATAACTGAATTTTATTTCAGCCGGATTATCAATTAGGTTTTTGTAGGTATTCATGTGCGTAATGGCTACATTTTCCCAGGAAGAAGCACGCGTTTTGGTAAAAGCGTTAATTCCCATTTCCTGTCTCAACTGATCATCAGATAGTAATCTGATAGTTTGTTCAGCAAACTGATCTACATCTCCAATGTCTACCAATACTCCGGCGTCTGAAGTTAGTACTTCAAGTGTATGCGGAATTTTTGATGCAACGATAGGGCAGGCACAACTCATTGCGTACGAAAAAGTGCCGCTTACTGCCTGGTTGGGATCTTTTGAGGTAAACAGGTAAATATCGGTAGCCTTTAAATAGTCTAAAAGCTCATCAGTATCCAGATATTGATTGATAAAACGTACATTGTTTTGCAGATTTAAATCTTCGACAATGCCTTCTAATTTATCGCGGTAAGCATCAACACCATCAATGATTAAATTAGGATGTGTTTTGCCAATGATCAAATACAGAATATTAGGATCTTTTTCAATAATTTTTGGCAAGGCCTGTAATCCTGTTTCAATATTTTTTCCTTCACCTAAAAGCCCAAAAGTCGAAAGGACCTTTCTGTCCTGAATATCGAACTTTTGTTTTGCCTGATCAGGAGTTTCGTAAATAACAATGTGAGTTCCGTGTGGTACGCAAGTAATAATATCTTCTTCAATATCATAATCTCTCATCAAAATTTCTTTTGACTGGTTCGTCATTACAAAAACAGAATTACTGTACGAAAGCAATAGTTTTACAAAGGTTTTCAGTTCTTTATTCGGATTTGGAATAACGCTGTGAAAAGTATAGGTCAATGGTTTTTTAACCGCATTTAAAAAGTCTAATAGGTAATCGCCATAATTACCTCCAAATAAACCAAATTCGTGCTGAATATGGATTAGTTTTACTGCTTTGTCCTTATTAATCTGCTCGGCAACTTTTGTATACTCCTCTTTATCTTTTGTATTTAAGGTAAAAGCCTGTGTCGGATTTTCTTTTGGTTTATCAACCAATTCACAAATTTCACAAGTAATTGATTTACCAAATACATTAGTAATTCCTTTTATGGTATCCTGGGTATAAGTTGCTATGCCGCATTGTGTCGGGGGGAAAGTAGATAGAAAAACTATTTTTGATTTATTTGATATCGTCTTCATGGGGATTCTGTTTTTAGTTCAGTTAATAAGTCGTTTTAGTTCAATGAGACTATTGTAATTTGCCATTATTATGCGTCATATTATATAGCTCTTAAAATTTTTATTAAAATTACTTTAAGGACAGAGGCAGTATTGATCCAATCGATCAAAAAATTGACTCAAAAGCATTTATGTGGGAATTTTGTAACAGAAATGAGGGAATTATAAAAGTAAGTCAAAAATCTGATTTATAGTCGATTGAGATAAAAAATTAACGTTTTGAGTTAAAGTGTTTTCTTTTGTTATTGGAACTTTGAGTAACAAACAAAGCAGACTTTGAAAAAGTCATATTATTAACTTAAATCTCAAGATTATGTTACGTTGGACAGTCACATTTATAATTCTGGCTATTATAGCGGGAATTTTTGGTTTTGGAGGTATTGCTGCCGGAGCCGCCAGTATTGCAAAAGTTTTATTCTTTATATTTATCGTACTATTTGTTATTTCATTAATAACCGGAAGAACAAAAGTTTAGCAAATTTTATTTAATAGGATACAGTCACAGTTTTTAGTTTTCAGTTTTTGCTGAGAATTAGGAACTGTGACTTTTTTTGTTTCAGGTTTGAAGTTTGAAGTTTCAGGTTTCAGGTTTGAAGTTTCAGGTTTCAGGTTTGAAGTTTCAGGTGTTGAAATATGGTTGAAAAACCAGGACTTTGTATGTTTGAGGTTGCAACTGCTTTGAAAACTATTACTGACTACTGGAAACGAAAATTTTTTTTAAATTCTGGAATAGTACTTTTTCGTAATAATGGCAATTGGAAGCCCAATACAAAACATCAAAATCAATATAGATAAGAGTAATGGAAAGTCTAAATGTTTTTCGGGCAGGACCGGAAATGCTATGGGCAATACAATTAAGTTCATGATAATCCATACAAAAATGCCATATAGAAACCCTGAAATAATAGTACTCTTTTTGAGAAAAGATAAATGTGGATAAATGATAAAATAGAACCAGGCAAAGCTAAGTGCTATTAAATAATGAAGTGCCAAACCGCACAAAGCCATTAACGAACCGCCACTATACGCCTCTTTTTTAAAAATCGCGCTTGCTATTGATTGCAAAATTTTTATTCCGCTCGTTTTTTCCAGAATAATAGCGTAAACAGTTATGGCGGCTACAATATCAAAAGTTCCGGCAATAAGTCCGGCAGATAAAATGGTTTTGGTTTTGGAATTCATGGGTTTAGTTTCTTAATGCTTTATAAATATTTTCTAGTTGATAAATATGTCTTTTTGTATGAACGACACAAAAACTAACCAGCTCGTAAATAGTTAAATGTCCAAAACCGGGCATTTCAAAATTCAGGCAGGTTAAGGTCAGATCGTAATTTTCTGCGATATCAAGCAGATCTTTTTCAATGTTTTGAATAGTAGCAAGAAGCAATTCTTTATCGTAATCTTTGACTTCCGGATAAATAAATTCAGGCGAATTCATCTTTGTACTTAAATCTAGAAAGATTTTATTCAATTCCGTAACTTTTGCTTCAGGGTTTTCAACCAATTTTTTGGTGTTACTGTCACATACTTGTTTGATACCGGAAGTGGCTTTAATTATATGTCTGGCGACTTGCCCTGATGTCCAGCTTCCTTCAAACGGAATTGCATTAATCTCGCTTTGTGTAAAAAGAGAAAGTGTTTGGTACAATTGTCTGAAAGTGCCCGCGATGGCTGTTTTAAGTTCGTTTCTCATAAGTACTCCATTTAAATTGTTCTTTATTTAGTTAAAGAAGTAATCCACCAGACATTTCCAAAAGAATCTGTTACACCGCAAACTCTGCCATAATCCTGATCATTTAATCCCATCAGGTTTGTCGCTCCATTTTCTAATGCTTTTTTGTAAGCTTCATCAGCATTAGGAACATAGACAAATAAATTGGCAGTTTGCTTAACCCAGTCTTTGGTTTCATCTGTCACCATAATAGTGCTTCCGTTCAGCAGGATTTCGGCATGCATAATGGTACCGTCTTTACGTAAAATAGGAGTATTGGAATCTTGGGCATCGAATACTTTTTTTGTGAAATCAATAAATTGTAATGCATCGTTCAAAATTAAATACGGCATTATCGTCTGATGTCCGGCTGGTAAATTCATTTTGTAAGATTTTAAGATTGATAGTCTTTCAAAATTACAATAATTTATTTTTAAAACTTTAAAAATCAGATATTTGTAAGCTAAATAAAAGGTTTAAAAAAGTACTTCGTAATGATAACCGTAGCATCAGTAAGTTCAATTGCCCTTTTGTTTGAAATAAAGGAGGCGTAAACCCGAAGAGTGTTGTCAGAATCCCTTAAATCAAAGTTGGTAATGCCAATAGGAAAATGCTCAGGAAGTTTTTCTACAATCTGTTTAGATGGCGGGACTTCCTGAACATTAGCTTTAAAAACTTATATCATTGTTAAAAAGTTTATAAGGCAATATTTTTATAACGTTCTATCTTATGGTAATAATGGTAAGAGATCGCCAGAATCACTAAAAAGATTAAAGGAAAAAAAGATTGAAAATGAACCCCGTCAACAGCAGAATGACTGATTGTGGCAAATATAAAATCGAAACCAAATCCGGCATAAGCCCATTCTTTTACATTCTTCGGAATCTGTGGAATCACCAATATCAAAACGCCCAGGATTTTAAAAACGACTAAGGCATTCCCAAAATATTCCGGATATCCCAAATGCCTGATTCCTTCTTTTGCCATTTCGGTTTGTGAAGTTAAGGCTGGCATAACGCCTTCAAATAAAAAAATAATAATGGTAGTAATCCAGAAAATAATTTTAGCTTTCTTCATAGGTTTGTTTTTAAAAGGTTATTGGTTAGTATATTACAAACTTACAAATGTTATTTTTTTATCTGATAGGTATTTACGACTATTTTAAGGTCATTTAGGACAAAGTGGGGATTTTAGGTTTTTAGATTTTTAGATTTTAAGATTTTAAGATTTTTTGAGTATAGAGTATAGAGTAGTATAGAGTATAGAGAAGCTTGGGTACAGTTTATCATCGACGCAGGAATGATCGCAGTGGAAATTCCGTATAGAAATTCACTATTATAAAAAATGCGTTTTTATTCGCGTTTTTGCGAAGCAAATCCGTGTCATGCGTGTGCCATACTACGTTTTCAAAATATAGTTCTTAATCACAAATAGGTCTTCAAAACCTAATCGGCTATAGATATCTTTTCCCATTGCGGAGGCTTGCAATAAGGCATATTCAGCCTTTAAATCTATAGCAAGATTAAGTGCAAATTTCATGATTTCTTCGGCGAAGCCTTTTTTGCGCATTTCAGGAATCACACCAACACCATGAATTCCGATAGTGTTACCGGTTTGAAAGAGCATAAATGTTCCGATGGGTTGATCTTCATGAGAAACCAAATAGAAGTGAACATTATTATGATTGTGAATCAGAATTTCTTTACTGATAACATAACCAAAAGCATTAGGATACAAATCTGACCAGGTTTTGGCATCTTGTTCGTTATCTGTTTTTTTAAAGCTAAGATGATGCTGTAATGTAAATTTTTGCTCTAATTTCAGTGCCATCGCAACTTGTTCGGTTTTTATCGCGAAATCATAAGCGTCGAGAATTTCATAAGATTGGGTTCCGAAGATATCCCAATACGGTAAAACCAAACCTGAATTAGATTGCATGGTTTTGATAATATCCGGTAAATCTTTTTTAGCAATATCGTTGCGAAGCCATAATTTATTGGGCCAGCCCGAATTTTCGATTTTGCAATATTCGAAAGTATTGTTTTTATGATAGGATAGGAATGGAGTTCCAACGGTTTTCCATAAACCGGTAAGATTGTTTATGTTTTCTTCGATTAAGTTTATATTTTTCATTTGATATTAATTATGAGAATATAAGGCAAAGTTAGCTTTAGCTTTTATAGGAAACCTTTACATAGGTTGATTTACAAATCTTTTTCAAGTGTTTTTCTAATGCGGCTTAGTTGGGTTGGTGTAATTCCTAAATGTGATGCAATATGAAGCAACGCAATTCTTTCAGAAATATCCGGATGTTTAGAAAGAAGATCAAGATATCTTTCAGTCGCATTTTCCATTATTATTGAGATTTCCCTTTGCTCTTTTTCGATGACCCAATTTCTCTCGAGATAAGCAATATAGAAGTTTTTTAAATCATCGTTTTGAAAAATCAATTCCCGGTACTTTTTATAACTGATAGTAATCAGAATAGAATCTTCGAGTCCTTCAATAGCAAAGTCAGAAGGGATTTGCTGTATTAAAGAAGCCGTTGAGCCTGCTAAATCTCCTTCGAGAAAAATATTTTTATTATAGCTATTTCCTTCGTTATCGGTTATAAAAGCCCGTAAAGCGCCTTTACAAATAAAGTAGATTTCTTTTGCAACCTGTCCGTTTCTTAAAAGTATTTCTGCTTTTTTGATCGATTGAAATGCAGCGATATTTTCGATTAATTGCCAGGAAGTTTCTGAAATAGGAGCGTAGCTTTCGAATTTTGATTTTAAGTCTTTAAGATATTGATCCTGGTCGATTGCCATTTTTGGGAATAATTAGATACCATCAAAAGTATTAATTATGATGGAATTGTCGTAAAAAAAACCGCTAAAACTTAAAAGCAGTTTAGCGGTTATAATTGGTATGATCTATTTCGTTTTAAAGTTTAGTCAGCATAATGATAAATACTTTTCTTAATTGTATTTTTTATTTTTTCAAGCGTTACTTCTGTCACACCGCCTTCATAATTCATAGTAATTGCTACTTTATCTTTAGTGATGTTATAATCAATTGAGATTAATCCGTTTTTATTTATTTCAACAGATTTATTCTCGCTTGGAATTGTAGCTAAATAAAACTCTGTTTCTTCTACTTCTTTATTTTTGATAATATTTTGATAGGTTTTCTCAAGATCTGTATTTCTTACGATACATTCTCTTCCGGCACCCATTTCTACTTCGATATCTTTACAATCTTCCTTTTCCTCTTTTTCTTTCTTTACAGTAAGACTGGTAGCTGCCGGTTTTTTTATTGGTTTTAATTCTTCCTCCGGATTGCTTTTTTTACAATTTGTAAATAGTAAAGCTAAAAGGGCAATGCATGCTGTTTTTTTCATGGTTTAAATGGATCGATTAAGGAGCTTAAAAATAATTTCAATCAAATGTAAAAAATAAATGCTAATAAATTGCTTGGGTGTGCCATGGTAATAGCATAAAAAAACGCTGCAAAACCTAAGTCTTGCAGCGTTTTCATCTCAAAAAATAAATAATTAACGGGTAACGGGTATTATTTCCAACCGCCGCCTAATGCACGATATAACTCGGTATTGGCAGAAAGTTGCTCTCTTTTTATATTGGCCAGTTCTAACTCGCTTTGCAATAAATTTGACTGTGCAGACAGCACCTCTAAATATTCAGCCATACCATTTTTGAATAATAAATTGGCATTTTTAATGGCTTGTTGTAACGTTTTTACGCGTTCTTTTAAAAATGATTCCTGTTGTTGTAGTTTTTCTACTTTTACCAAAGCATCAGATACTTCGCTAACCGCAACTAAAACCGATTGTCTGAAGCTTAAAACTGCTTTTTCTCTTTCGGCAACGGCAATATTATATTGCGTTCTTACCTTTTTATTGTTCAACAAAGGCTGAGTCAAACCTCCTGCAACAGTTCCGAATAACGAAGCCGGAATGTTGAACCAATTGCTGGTTTCGAATGAGTTTACTCCGCCCTGAGCGGTAATTTTGAGCGATGGATACAAGTCGGCTTTTGTGATTCCTACGTTTGCATTGGCCACTTTTAAAGCTAATTCAGCACTTTTTACGTCAGGTCTGCGGCTTACTAAAGAAGACGGAATTCCGATTGCATTGTTGTTCTTCACTTCAAGAACGCTTAAACGGGTAGTTCTGGTTTTTGAATTTGGAAAAGATCCTGTTAGAACACTTAAAGCATTTTCCTGAATGGCAATATTTTGTTCTAATTGCGGAATCAGTTGTGCCGAAACTAATTTCTGTGCTTCTGATTGCTGAATTGCTAAGGTAGTTACTTGTCCGGCATCGTATTTTAATTTGATAATATTGGTGGTACTATCGTTTAATTTTAGATTTTGTCTGGCAATTTCTAATTGCGCATCTAACATCAGAAGATTGTAATATCCTTTAGAAACATTGGCTACAATAGTAGTTTGCAATGCTTTTTTTACTTCTTCTGACTGAAGATATCCGGCATAAGCCCCTTTTTTCTGATTTTTAATTTTCCCCCAAATGTCTGCTTCCCATGAAAGTGTCGCTCCGGCAGAATAATCATCAATATGGTTTTGACCTAAAGCCTGGCTCAAATTCTTTCCTGTAAAACTATTGTCAGACGGATTGCTCGTACTGGCTGTCACATTCAGATTGACCTGAGGCACATTTCCCCATTTTGATTGTGTGAATCTGTATTGCGCAATTTCAATATTTTTAACAGCAATCTGTAAGTCATTATTTCGGGCTACAGCACTATCGATGAGCTGAATAATATCTTTTTCTGTGAAGAAATTTTTCCACTCCACATCAGCAATACTCGTAGTATCTTTTGAAACCGATGCATTCCTGAAATTTTCAGGAAATGCATCTTTTGGAGTTTCAATATCCTTCGAGACTTTACAGGATATTAAGGTCGTGATCAAAATGGCGACGATCACGATTTTGGTTATATGATTTTTCATTTTATAAGTTGTCATTAAATTTCTGTACAAGTATCTTTTCTGTTATCAAGATCTCTTGAGATTTTATAGGATATGTATCCAATGCCAATAATAATGGCTACGAGGATTGTCGTTATATAATTTTCCATATTTATTTTTCTTCGTTATGAATTACGGCTACTGGTTTTCCGGTAACTTTTTCTTGTAAATGTTGGAAGATGATGAATAAAACCGGGATGATAAACAACCCTAGTATTACTCCTGAAATCATACCTCCTGCGGCACCAATACTAATCGAGTGGTTACCTTGTGCTGACGGTCCTTTGGCGCTCATCATCGGGATTAATCCCACAACAAATGCTAATGACGTCATGATAATTGGTCGTAAACGCAGTTTCGCTGCATCGATTGACGCTTTGACTAAAGCCTGACCTGATTTTCGTTTCTGCACCGCAAATTCCACAATCAGAATGGCATTTTTGGCGAGCAGTCCGATAAGCATGACCAATGCAACCTGTACATAAATGTTGTTTTCGATTCCTGTTAATCCAATTGCTACGAATACTCCAAAAATACCTGCAGGGATTGATAAGATTACAGCCAATGGCAAAATGTAACTTTCATACTGTGCAGCAAGTAAGAAATAGATGAATATCAAACACAGTAAGAAAATCGTTGCTGACTGGCCTCCGGACGAAATCTCTTCACGAGTTTGCCCTGAAAATTCAAAACCATAACCCGCAGGCAATTGTTGTGCAGCTACTTCCTGAATGGCCTTAATGGCATCTCCGGAACTAAATCCTGGTTTTGGTATCGCATTAATCGAAATCGAATTAAACAAATTGTATCTCGAAGCGGTTTCTGAACCATAAATACGGGTTAGTTTTACTAAGGTATTTATAGGCACCATTTCGCCTGTTTTGTTTTTTACAAAAACTCTGTCAATTGATGACGGATCCGCTCTGTCGGCAATATCGGCCTGAACCACAACTCGGTAATATTTACCAAATCTGTTAAAGTCAGAGGCCTGCGCACTACCAAAATACGTTTGCATGGTTTGTAAAATGTCTTTTACATTCACGCCCAATTGGTTTGCTTTTTCATCGTTGATATCCAATTGCAATTGAGGATAATCGGCTTTGAAAGAGGTAAAGGCTACGGCAATTTCCGGACGTTTCATCAATTCTCCGATGAAGTTTTGAGAAATTCCGCTAAACTTATCCAGTTTTCCTCCGGTTTTATCCTGAAGTACCAAGTCTAAAGCTTCAACGTTACTGAAACCAGGAACGGTTGGGAAACTGAATACAAAGAAACTTCCGCCTGAAATAGCACCCAATTTACCACGAACCTGATTCATGATTTCATCAATATTCTTGATATCTCCACGATCTTCATTTGGTTTAAGCAATACAAAAACAACTGCTGAAGATGGACTTGTAGAATTCGTCAATAAGTTGAAACCTGAAATTGCAGTTACAAATCTTGAAGCGTCTAAACCTCTTAATGTATTTTCTGCTTCGGTCATTACTTTTTGAGTTCCGTCAAGAGATGTTCCTGATGGTGTATTTACTGCAATTGCAATAAATCCTTGGTCTTCAGTTGGGATAAATCCTGCAGGGGTTGTTTTTACCATGATTACAGTAGCTACCGTAATTAAAGCTAAACCTCCTAAACTTAACCATTTTCTGCGGATTAAAAATTTCAAACCTCCAACATAACGGTTGGTTAGGGAATCAAAACTTTTGTTGAATCCGTTAAAAAATTTCTCTTTAAATCCTTTTTTCTCATAAGCAGCATCTCCATGAGCCGAGTGATTGTCTTTTAAGAACAATGCAGCAAGTGCAGGACTTAAAGTTAAAGCGTTTACTGCTGAGATTACAATTGCAATCGCCATCGTAAAGGCAAACTGACGATAGAAAACTCCTGTAGAGCCTTCCATAAAACCAACCGGCAGGAATACAGCAGCCATTACCAGCGTAATCGAGATAATAGCACCCGTTATTTCGTGCATTGCTTCATGTGTGGCTACTTTTGGAGACAAATGTTTGTGCTCCATTTTCGCATGCACGGCTTCGACGACCACAATCGCATCATCTACCACAATACCAATCGCCAGAATTAAAGCGAAAAGCGTTAGAAGGTTGATCGAAAATCCGAATAACTGCATGAAGAAGAACGTTCCTAAAATTGCTACAGGTACAGCAATGGCCGGGATTAATGTTGATCTGAAATCCTGAAGGAATATAAATACTACGATAAATACCAATATAAAAGCTTCCAGTAAAGTGTGCTCAACCTGTTCGATCGATTGATCTAAGGCAACTTTTGTACTGTAGAAAATATTGTGTTTAATTCCTTTAGGAAAATCTTTTGAGGCTTTCACCATCAATTTATTTATAGCAACCTGAATATCATTGGAGTTAGAACCTGCTAGCTGAATGATACCAATTACAACTCCTTTTTTACCATTTAAACGCGTTAAACTGTTATAAGAATAAGCACCAAGTTCGACTCTGGCTACATCTTTGAGGCGAAGTACTGAACCATCAGGATTAGAGCGTATAGCAATATTTTCATATTCTTCGGGTTTGGTTAATTTACCTTTGTATTTAATAACGTATTCAAAAACTTCTTTACTTCTTTCTCCAAATTTACCCGGAGCAGCTTCCAAACTCTTGTCCTGAATTGCGCTCATGATTTCGTTTGGCGTCACTTTGTAAGTCGACATTTGTGTTGGATTCAGCCAAACACGCATCGAGTAATCTTTTACACCTCCAAAAATACTGGCCGAACCAACTCCCGGAATACGTTTAATCTCCGGAATAATATTGATCTGAGCATAATTGGCAACAAAAGTCTGATCGTATTTGGACTCATCTTCGGTATACATACCGATGGCCATGATAAAACTGTTTTGTTGTTTCGCAGTGGTTACACCTTGCTGAACAACCTCTGCAGGCAATTGACTTGTGGCCTGAGCAACCCTGTTTTGTACGTTTACCGCTGCCTGATCTGCATTTGTTCCTAATTTAAAGAACACTGTAATAGCAAGAGATCCGTCGTTACTGGCTGTAGAGCTCATGTAAGTCATGTTCTCAACACCATTGATAGACTCTTCAAGTGATGGTGCCACAGAACGTAAAACCGTTTCTGCATTCGCTCCCGGATAAACCGCCGTTACCAAAACCGATGGAGGCGCAATATCAGGAAACTGTTGTAAGGGCAATTTCGTAAGTCCAAGTACACCCAGGATCACCAGTAAAATGGAGATTACGGTTGCCAGTACAGGTCTTTGTATAAATATTTTGAACATTTTCGTAAAAATTATTTTTTATTAATTATTTGGGCAACTTTTGCAGGAGATGATTTCTCAGGCTGAATTACTTGCCCGTCCTGAAGTTTATCAATACCGCTTAATACGATTTGATCACCCGATTTTACACCATCTTTGATCAGATAATTAGTTCCGCTTTTACCTGAAACTGTGATCGGCATTTTGGTTACTTTATTTTCTTTGTTAACCGTGAAAACAAAAATTTTATCCTGCATTTCAACAGTGGCTGATTGTGGTACCAAAACCGCATCATCATGTTGCAGGCCTAAACGAATTTTTCCTGTGTTTCCTGAACGTAAAGTTCCTCCGGCATTAGGGAAAGTCGCTCTTAAAGTAATGGCCCCGGTAGTTTTATCAAACTGACCGTCGACCATGTCGATTTTTCCGGTTTGGGGATAAGCATTGTTATCTGCTAAAACCAAAGTAACAGGAGGTAATTTTTTTAGTTTATCACCTAAGCTGTTTCCGGCGTATTGTGCTTTAAAGTTGATGAAATCAGTTTCACCCAGAGAGAAATAAGCGAAAACTTCATGAACATCAGATAAATTAGTTAAAGGTTCAACATCACTTGCAGAAACTAAACTTCCTTGTTTTTTAGGTAATCTGCCAATATAACCACTAACCGGGGCTGTAACATTGGTATATCCTAAATTAATTTTGGCAGATCCTACCATTGCTCTTGCTTGTTCGATATTGGCAGCAGCAATTTTTTGAGAAGCCTTGGCTGTTTTTAACTGATAATCAGAAACTACTTTGTTTTGTACAAGAGGAGTTAATTTATCAACTTCTAACTGAGCATTAATTAAAGCTGCTTCATAAGCATGAAGACTTGCCAGAGCATTGTTTAATTGCTCACGGAACGGACGTTCGTTTATTTTGAACAAAGTCTGACCTTTATTTACATAAGCTCCTTCATCTACATACACTCTTTCAAGGTTTCCGCTTACCTGAGGGCGTATTTCAACATCAACTGTTCCTTGTATAGAAGCAGGGTATTCAGCATCTGTTGTAGTGTTTTCGCTTGTGATAGCTAAAACTGGTAATAATGGCGGGGCTGGTGCCGCTGGTGCTTGCGATTTATCGGCACAGCTGCTTAACACAAGCGCCAGAATAAAACTGGTTATAATTACATTTTTCATTTTCGTATTGGTTTTAATTTGTTGGACATTCTTATTGTTTAAATTTTGTGGTATTCGGATATTCTGGGCATTCATATTTAATTATATTAAATTATCTAACGTTGTTAAGTAGAAATGTGTAAAAAACCATACAATGATGCCTTCCGATTCTATTTGTAATCGGTATTAAATTATTTATCACTGTTAAGTAACAAGAGAAAAAAACGCTATATTACTCTATTAAATTTTCTAACACTGTTAAGTAAAGTAGTAAAAAAATAGTTGCTAAATTACTCTATTAAATCATTTATCACTGTTAAGTTAAAATGAAATTTTTTTATTGAATTGATTTTATAATTCCACCAATCGCATCTTTTAGGATTTGATTGTTGATGGTTTCCATTATTTCACTTTTGTTGATGATATTAATTGCAATCAAACCATGTATTACAGAGAAGAAAGTAAAATACTTTTGTTTGATTACTTCATCAGTAGGGTTGCTGTTTTTCATAATTTCAGCAATTACCGAAGTGAATAATTTATAGGGTCTTTCCTGAGCCGAACATTGTTGCTGACAACAGTTCATTTGCACTCCAAACATCACCTGATACATTTCGGTATCTGTAAAAGCGAAATCCCAATACGCCATCCACATGGCTTCTAATTGTTCTTCCGGTTTTTCAAATTTATCTCGGGCTTCCTGAAGTTCTTTCGCCAACTTGATAAAACCTTTTCCGGTTAGTTCATTAAGGATAGCTTCTTTATTCGAGAAGTATTCATAAATAATAGGAGCCGTATATTCAATCTTGTCAGCAATTTTTCGCATGCTCAGACCTTGCCATCCTTCTTCTTTAACGATAGCATAAGCAGCCTCAAGAATGTTACTTCTTGTCTCTTCTTTTTGTCTTAAAATACGATCTTTACTAGCCATTTTATTTAAGTATTAAATTGTTTAACACTGTTAGGCAAATGTATGGCGGTTTTTCTGATTATGAAATAAATTTGTCATAATATTTTCTTATTGTTGTATAGACAAGTGTCAAAAATCGCTGAAAGCCTTTAATAATAAGGATTTCTTTAGTTTTAGTTTTTTTAAGGAGCAGCTATTTTTTATGTTTAAAGACCATTTGTCCCGCTCTACACTATATCTTTTATGGTGAACACCGCTACAAAAGGATGCCGTTTCGATCGGGGCTAAGCGAGAAATTTATTTTTTCATTAATTATTTCTCCTTATTTTATTTGCGAAAAGTTTGTCAGGTACACAAAATATTAATCCTTCTTTTTTTTCCGCAAAGTCTGTCATCCTGACGAAGGAAGGATCACACAAAATCGATAATCTTTGTCGATATTGGAGTGTGATGGATCCTTCTTCAGGTACACAAAATATTAATCCTTCTTTTTTTTCGCAAAGTCTGTCATCCTGACGAAGGAAGGATCACACAAGGAACTCCGCAATCAAAATCGATAATCTTTGTCGATATTCGAGTGTGATCCTTCCTTCGTCAGGATGACAAAAATGAGAACAGAAAATTAGGTGGTAGGACTTACGAATCTTTTTTACATGTGTTTTAACTGGACTTCAGTCCAGTTAAAAATAAATAGTGTTCGTTTTTAAATAATTTTGATTACGAAATAGGATAAGAGGCTTCTATTTTTTGATTAACATCATTATAAAAAGGAGTTTCAATTCCGTATTTATGAGCATTTTTAATTACATAATCTATCAGGAATTGTTTCTCCGTCTGGTTATGGTTTTCAAAATCCAATTGCAAGGAAGATTTGGATTCAAACGGGAATTTAGTCAATAAATTTTTTGAAGTTTCAATGTCTTCTTTGGTCAAAGTAATATTGTTTTTCTTAGCAAGCGACTGAATTTCGATCATCATGTTTTCCAGAATATGCATCATATTTTGATCTTCTAAAAGCTGGCCAAATGTAACTTTATAAGCTGAAGTGATTCCTGCAACGGGCGCAACAAACAAATATTTTTTCCATAATATCTCGTTGATATTGGAAACATAAGTAATGTCTAAACCTCCGGCTACCAGTAAATCAAGTAACGGTTGATTTTCCTTTCCTCCAACGAAAATTTTTCCGGGTCCTCCAACATGCTGAACGTTTCCTGGTTGCTTAACATTTGAGGCCACATAAATACAGCCTTCCATAATTTGCCCGGCTTGCGGTAAAGTCTCACGAATTATTTCTTTGGCATTTACGACATTTTGCAACGTGATTATAATGGTTTCAGCGTTGATACAATCTTTATACGTATTCAATATCTGGCTGATAGAATAAGATTTAGAAGTAAGTATCAGCACATCCAGAATTCCGATTTCTGTTGGATTATCTGATACTAAATCCGGAAATATAGTTGCTGTTGTGCCTTTAGATTCAAATTGCAAACCTTCGTTTTGAATGGCGTTTTTGGTTTCTCCTCTGCAAATAAATATGATTTTGGTTGTAGTGCCTTTATATTTTTTGGCCAGGGGAGCACCAACAAATCCGCCGATGCCGCCAATTCCAAGAATTCCTATTTTTATTGTATCTGAGTCCATAGTGTAATATTTTGGGTTTTAATTCCTGATACAAAGTAAACAGGTTCTAAAGTATTAACTGATGTAAAAATATTGGTTATATTTGTAAAAATTAAGGATTATGAAAGACACCTTTTTTATATACAAAGATTTCGAAATTTATTCTGTCGAAGAATTAGAATGGAAGAAGGAAGTACACCGGCATAATTTTTTCGAATTATTATATATTGAATACGGAACCGGAAATCACATCTTAAACTCGATTCACCACCATTACAAAGAGCACGATATTTATCTGCTTACGCCAAAGGATTATCATTCTTTTAAAACATTGGAACCTACAAAGTTTCATTGTTTGCGTTTTTTACCCGGTTTTTTTTCGAACAAAAAAGAAATCGAAGAAATTGAGAAATTGTTTTATTACCACAATCAGACCAACGGCAATTTGATTTTTCTGGAAAATGATAAAGTCTTTTGTGAAATGGTTATTCTTAAAATACTAGACGAAGTAGCAAAACCAAAAGGACAAAACGAAATCATAATCAAAAGTTTGATGATGTCCTTAATTCAAATCATCCGAAGAAACGCCACTATCAACGAAAGCAATTTGAGTTTTCAAACGAATGAAGTTTTAAAGATTGATACTATTTTAAGTTACATTAGGTCGAATATTGCCAACCCGCATTTACTGAAGAAAAAAGAAATGGCGAATCATTTTAATGTTTCGATCCATTATATCGGGGAGTATTTTAAAACGCATCTTAATATTACTTTGCGGGATTATATCGAGCAGACAAAACTGAAAGTGGTTACAGAAAAATTGAGCAAAAGCAATCTGACTTTCTCAGAAATCAGTAATGATTTAGGTTTTATTGATAGTAGTCATTTTAATAAATTCATCATGCGAAGTACCGGAACCTCTCCATCCGAATTCAAAAAATCGTTGAGTATTTCAGCAACATAAGTTCGATTGTCTTTAATATTACAAGCTCCAGCGGAGCGAAATATTTATAGAATTATAACAGCTTGTTTTTCAGAACCCCATCGGGGTGATATATAAATTGTACGTTATATGTATCGCTCCGCTAGAGCTTTATTTGTAGGTTGCATTATTTGCTATAAATATTTCGCTCCTCTGGAGCTTAGATTATATTATTTGCTACAAATTTATTGCTAATCCGTAATTTGTAATAAAGATTATTTTATAAAATCCATTTCGACATGTTCAATTCCGGCGTCAAGGAAATAATTATCCGTTTGCCTGAATCCGTTTTTAATGTAAAATGGAGTGGCGATTACCTGAGCATATAAATAAACTTTCTCTTCGTTTTTTAAATCTTCTAATATTTTCAGCAGGATGGCTTCACCAATTCGCTGTCCTCTAAAGATATTTAAAACAGCAATTCTTTCAATTTTCGCTCCTTTTTCCATTTTTCGGTATCGTGCTGCTCCGGCTGGGAAACCATTTACAGTTGCCAGATAATGTACTGCTTCTTCATCATCCATTGATTCGCGTTCCGGAGATACATTTTGTTCTTCTACAAAAACTTTTTTTCTAATTAAGAAGGCGGCTTCTATTTGTTTTTGATCGTCGACTTTCCCGACTTTAATGCTATTATTGTTCATTTTGTTTCTGCGTTTGATATACTTGATGTAGTGTAAAAATAAATTTACGTGCAAATATACGTAGTTAACTACATATATTCAAAATAAAAAGAGATAATTAAGTTTTTTTTATAATGAATACAGGACTTAGGAGGAATATTAAACGGTGACAGGAGTACTGAATTTATAGAATAGCCCCGATGGAAACGGCATCCTTTTTCTGGCTCCTTTAGCCAGGAAAAGATATAGTGTACAGCGGGACTAAAGGTCTTTTTGAATGAAAATTTTCTGCTCCTAAATAGCAAGACAATTAACACTACTGGCAATTCGTCCAGTCCTATTTTAGTAAATAAAAAAACACCTCTAAACAAAACGTCTAAAGGTGCTTTTCAAATTAAAATATAGTAAGATGTTTATATTCTGCCGGTATCTTTTTTACGATACACCAGGTAAAATACCTGAGGTAATACCGTTAAAGATAAAATCATGCAGGTGATCAATCCGCCCACAATCATAATGGCCAGTGGTTTTTGAACTTCAGAACCCATTCCTGTTGATAGTGCAGCTGGTAGTAATCCTAAAGATCCCATAAGGGCAATCATGACAATAGGACGAATCCTGCTGTAAATTCCGTTTGAGATGGCGTCTCTTAAGTGCATTCCGGCCCGCATGTTTTCTTTGATCATTCCGATGAGGACAATGCTATCAATCGCGCTGACGCCAAACAAAATAATAAATCCAATTCCTGCTGAGATACCAAATACGGTTCCAGTGACCCAAAGCGATAAGAATCCACCAATAAAGGCGTAAGGCATCGCACTTACAGCAACCATGGTATCTTTGAAATTACCAAAATTAAAATACAAAAGGCATAAAATCAAAACTAGCACAACCGGAACGATCATAGCTAATTGTTTTGAAGCTCTTTCTTTGCTTTCGAATTCTCCTGCCCATTTCATTACATTTTCTTTAGGGAGTTTTACTTCTGCGGCTACTTTTTTCTGTGCCTCATCAATGGTACTTCCTAAATCCCGGCCTTCGATACTAAAACCTACGGCAATATAACGGCTGTTTCCCTCACGATAAATGAATGTTGGACCTGTTTTATATTCTACAGTAGCAATTTCTTTTAGCGGGACTTTCTTCCCATTCATCGTTGGGATAAGAATGTCTTCGATTTTTTCTTTTGAGTCACGATATTCTTTTTCGAAACGCAGGGTAATATCAAATATTTTTTCATCATCGTAAAACTTAGTTGCGGCCTGACCTCCAATGGTCATTCGGATTACGGCTTGCGCATCGGCAGTTGTTACGGCGTAACGCGCCATTTTTTCATCACTAAGCTGAATTCTTAATTCGGGTAAACCAATATTTTTATAGACATTGATATCTTCAATTCCTTTTACATCTTTGATCGATTTGGCGACTTTTGCTGCCATTGCTTCAAGTTGAAAAAGATCATTTCCGAATATCTTAATCACCAGCGGGCTTTTCACTCCGGCTACATATTCTTCGACATTATCCTGAATGGGCTGGCTAAACCCAAACCCGATTCCAGGATAGACATCAAGTTCTTTTTTGATCTCGGCAATCAGTTCTTCCTTGCTGATTTTACGTTTCCACTCGTCCTGATGTTTTAATTCGATGTGTAGTTCGATATTAAAAAATCCGGTTGGGTCTGTTCCGTCATTTGGTCTTCCGGTTTGGGTAAGAACAAATTTTACTTCTTCGAACTTCCTTATTTTGGCTTTCATTTCTTTGGTAAGCCTGACTGCTTCATCCAGATTGATACTGTTAGGCAAAGTCGCTCTTACGTAAATTGCTCCTTCATTCAATTTTGGGATAAATTCTGAACCGTAAAAAGCAAATTTCGCACAACAAACTGCCAGTAAAGCTAAGAATCCATATAGTGTGGCTTTACGATGTCTGGTACTCCATTTAAAAAGCTTGAAAAGATTTTCTCTAAAGAAACGCGAGATCCTGTTTTCTTTTTCGACAATATTTTTCGTCAGCATGACTTTGCACATTGCCGGAACATAGGTAAGGGACAAAATCAACGATCCTAATAGCGCATAACTTAAAGTAAAGGCCAGGGGAGAGAACATTTTTCCTTCTACTTTAGTAAAAGAGAAAATCGGCATTAAGGCTACAATTAAAATAATCAGGGCAAAGAAAATATAAGTGGCGACGCTGCCGACACTTTTCTTGATAAGCCCCATTTTGCTCATATTGTTAAAGCGTTCCATTCCTACTTTATGCGCTTTCTTCTCTAGCGATACAAAGACCTGCTCGACAATAACCAGCGTTCCTTCGAGCAGCAGTCCAAAATCCAGAGCTCCCATAGAAATCAGGTTCGCAGGCAATCCCTGAATTCGCAACATGATAATGGCAAACAAAAACGAAAGCGGAATAACAGAGGCTACAATCAATGAGGTCCTCCAGTTATAAAGGAAAATAAATACAATCAGCGAAACCAATAAAATTCCTTCGACAAGGTTTTTGGTAACTGTTTTTACGGTTGTATCTACCAATTTGGTACGATCGATAAACGGCACTATTTTTACATTATCCGGTAATACTCTCTCATTGAGTTCAGTCAAACGATCTTTAAGTCGCTTGATCACTTCGCCTGGGTTTTCGCCACGAAGCATAATTACAATTCCTTCTACGACATCGTTCTCCCCATCTAAGCCTACTTGTCCCAGTCTTGGTTTGGCTGAGATGGAAACTTCTGCAACATGTTTTACCAATATAGGTGACGATCCTTTGGTTTCAATTAGTATATTACCGATATCTTCGACTTTATTAATCAAACCAACTCCTCTTACAACATAAGCCTGATCACCACGCTGGATAACATCTCCACCAACATTTACGTTACTTTTCGAAACGGCTTCGTAAACATCTAAGGCAGACAGATTATAGTTTTCGAGTTGCGTAGGATTGATTTTAATTTCGAAGATTTTTTCTTCTCCGCCAAAACTCACCACATCGGCAACACCCGGAACCGAGATCAGTTCTCTTTCGATTACCCAATCCTGAATGGCCTTGATCTCCTTAATAGGCAGATCACTTTTGATGATGTATCTGAAGATCTCACCCGTTGCACCGGATGGAGGCTCAATATCAACATCGGCACCTTCCGGAAGATCCAGGCCGTTCAGGCGATTTGAGGCGTATTGCTGGGCGTAAAAATCCTCAACATCGTCATCAAATAATACGGTTACAACTGATAATCCGAAAAGTGAAATAGAACGTACTTCGGCTTTTTTCGGGATGGTGTTCATTTGTTTCGAAATAGGAAGTGTGATGAATTTCTCTACTTCTTCGGCACTTCTTCCGGGCCATTGTGTAATGATTCTTGCCCTGGTATTGGTTACATCAGGAAAAGCTTCTATGGGCGTATGGATATAGCTCACTATACCCGCAACTAGTAATATGGCAGTCAGGAAAAAAACGATGAGGGAGTTTTTTAGCGAGAAAGCCACCAGACCTTGTACAAATTTTTTCATGTCTTGTATGGTATTTATCCGTTTTAGGGATAATTAGTTTTTTAATCGTTCGTGAATCAGCAGTTGATTTTTGGTAATCACCATTTCACCTTTCTTAACCCCTTTATCAAAATAAATCCAGTTGTTGTTTTTTATGATTGGATTAATTTCTCTGGTTTCGATCGTACAATCATTTTTGTAGATCAAAATATGGTCACGATTGTTATCAAAAATGACTGCTTTTGCCGGAACAGCCACTAACATTTCGCCGCCTTTGCTTTTATCAATTACGATATCTGCCGTCATTCCGGGTTTTAGTTTGAGGTTTTTGTTTTCCATTACAATTCTGGCTTTCAAAACATGTTCATCGGCATCCAGAACTTTGGCAAGCATGGTAATTTTTCCTTTGAAGATTTCTCCCGGATAAGCCGGAGTGGTAACATCTACCAGCATATTCTCGCTTACGTTTTTTAGATTACTGGTATATACATTGACCAAAACCCAGATTTCTTTTAGATCCGAAATCGTAAAAAGCGGATCACTGCCCTCTGTGATTTGCATTCCCGGGCTAATGTTTTTGGCTACGATGTAACCTTCGGTTGGTGCTTTGATCTGAAAAACCGATCTTTCGCTGCTGGCGCTAAACATAGCCAGATTGGCTTTTACATTCTCGAGGGAAGATTTTAAAACATCCAGTTCGCTTTGCGCCTGCATCAAATCTTTTTGTGAAGCAATCCCATCCTCAAACATTGATTTTACAGATTGTAAATTTCGTTGTGCCACCGCTATTTGAGACTGAAACGATTTGCTTTCAGATTGCATGCTGTTGAGTTCTGTACTTTTTATCTCCGCCAGAATCTGTCCTTTTTTTACGTAATCGCCCAATGAAAAAGTAGTTTTGGTAATAATTCCTTCAACAAGGCTGTTAAACTGTACTACGTGATCGTTGTTGTACGTAATATTTCCGGTCAGATTTATAGATTCGCTAACGGCACGTTTTTGTACGGGCTCGATCGTAATTTTTTCTTTTAAGTCTTTATCGATACAAAATTTTTCGTCTTTGTTTTCTTTGATTTCTTCCTTTTTGCCACATCCGTAAACGAGCATTAACCCAAGGATCGGGAGTAAAATAAGTTTCTTCATTATGTTTGTTATTATTTTCAGATCATTAGATTTTAATTAATTTCCTCACCAGCGATATAGCGCAATTCTTCAAGGTTTTTATTAAGGTCTTTTTTAGAATTCAGCAGGATCGATTTGTTGTCTAAATAAGCGTCAACAAAATCCAGGTATTCCAGCATGCTGGTGTTTCGCTGCAGGAAATTCTTGCGATAGCTTTCCAGAAGTTTATCGAGATCTGATTCGTAATTAGTTTCTACGCTATCATACAATTTCTTCGTTACTACTAAATCTTCATAGGCCTGCAATACTTCAGATTGTACACTTATTGTTTTCTCTTCGGTAAGCAATTTCCCCTGGTCGATAGCTATTTTTGCCGCTTTTATATTCCCCTGATTTCTGCTAAAAAAGGGAAGATCCAGTGAGAAACCGATCCCAACAAAATCATTCATCAGACTGGCGCCGCGGTCATAGCTAACACCAAGGGTAACATCTGGTGTTCGCATTGCTTTTTCGTATTTGTATTTGTTGCTGTTGTATTCGTTTCCGAGTTTAATCACTTTCATATCAGGGCGATTTTCTATTGCCGAAGCCATAAGATTGCCCAAATTGATGTTATCGATATTTTTATAATCAGGAACAAAACCTTCATCAGTAAGTTTGATGAAACTTGCAGCGGGGAGATTCATAAGGACTTTTAATTCTTTTTGCAGTGAATTGTTCTCTTTACGCAAATCAGCTATTTCTTTTAAAAATTGCAATTCAGATGCTTTTAACCTGATGTATTCGCCTTTGCCTACATTTCCCTGCGTTACCTGATTGCTGTATGCTTTTAGCATGGCTTGCATCGACGAGAGCTGTTTTTTATAAATGGCTTCCTGTGCCTGGGTATATTGCAGTTCAGTAAGATTGCCTCTGAATTCAATTTTTAAATTGCGCAAAAAGGTTTTGAAGTATTCTTTGGCGATATCGACGCCCACTTTTTCCATGGCAATTAATTTTTTTCTTTTCCCGGCAGTCTGAATCAGTTGTTCCAGTTCTGCGGTAACCTGAGAGGTTGTTCCAAAATTGCCCCATAACGGAGGTAATTGCTGTGCTGTGGCATTGTTCCACAGGTTAATTTCGCCAATGGTGAGGGTAGGATTGGGCCATAATTTTGCCTGAATGACCTGTGCATCGGCAATGTCGATATTCAGTTTTTCAGAAATAAGAGCAATGTTCTTTTCCAGAAACAAAGCCTCGGCCTGTGTTCGGGACAGCACAATTGTATCGTTTATGGCAGCAGTTTGTGCCACACTTTTGTGCGATACAATAACGAGTAGGGTTAAGAGTATACGTTTCAAATTTAGTTTTTTTTAATATGTCGCAAAGTTATCTGCGACGTATTAACCCTTAATTTGATGTATGTTATAAAGCGGTTAGAGCTACATTAGAAAACGATTAGAGTGGCGGAAATAATAGTGTTACTGTTGTTCCTTCGTCTTTTTTAGATGTAATCGTAAAATGAATGTTGTTTTGTTTGAAGATGATATTAGCCAGTGAAAGTCCAACGCCGCTGCCTTTTATATCGTTTACGTTTTTGCCCCTGTAAAAGGTTTGTTTAATGAATTTTAAATCTTCTTCGCTAATGCCGGTTCCGTGATCTTCGATAACAATTTTAAGCTGATTGTCTTGTTGCAGCAGACTTATTTTGATAGGATTTCCGTTTGAATATTTTACGGCATTTTCTATAATATTGTATAAGGCAATCTTGATTTCGTTGCTGTTTCCTTTTATCGAAAGCAGTTTGTCGTTTATAATTTCAATCGCAATTTGTATCTGGGAACCTTTTAGCTGATATACATCCGGCAATTGATCGTTGATATCCCAAACGAGTTCATCGACCCTGAAAATTTCATTAAGTTCTGTATTGCCTCTCAATCCCGAAAGCATCATAAGCGTATTCATTGTGTCTTCGATCTGATACACGTTTTCTAATACTTTTTCAGACATTTCTTTGTATTCGGCACTGGTTCTGTCTTTTTGGGCAAATACTTCCAGGTTTCCTGAGATTGCGGTTAAAGGTGTTTTGAATTCATGCGAAACATAATTGATAAAGTTCTTCTGGATGATAAACGTATCCGAAAGCCGCTTAAACAAATTATTATAGGTTTCGATCAGTTCCTGAATATCATCTTTTGTGTTTGGCGAAAGAATATGACGATCGAGCGAAGAAGCTTCGATTTCGTTGACCTGATTGATAATGTTTTTTATCGGACTATAGGCCAGGTTCGAAAGCACGCGACTCACGATATAGATCGCAATTAGTCCGCTTAACAAAACCAAAATCATGATAATCTGCAGTCGATCTGTCATGGTTTGAAATTCGATGTCATTTTTTTTAACAAAAACGACAAAATCTCCCTGGTTGTCATGATAATAACTGCCAAAATAAAAATGATGTCTGGATTTAAAACTCAGTTTTCGGTTTTTTCTAATGTAATCCAGCCTGGCAGAATTGATATTGGCATCGATTGTTTTGTCGCCGTATACGATCTGATTTTTATTGTTGTAAACACGAGTGATGATTTCCAGTGAATTTTCCCTGAATTGCTGACCAATTATGAGATGCTGATTTTCCGGTAATTCGTCTTTTTCCAGATAGAAAATCCCCGTTAGCAAACATGTTTTTTGAAGTTCGTTGAAAATGATTTTTTCCGAATAACTGTAGAAAGAAAAGTACGTGATTACTGAGGCGATGACAAATACAACGCTAAAAGTAAGGGATGATATTAAGGTAAACCTGTTGCGTATTTTCATGATTCTTCTTTAAGCATATATCCGGTCCCTTTTATGGTATGGATGAATTTATGGTTCTGCTCAATTTTGTTTCTTAGATAAGAGATATACACATCGACAACATTCGTATTGTTGTCATAATTAATGCCCCAGACCGCGTTTAATATTTGTGTTCTGGACATGACCTTATTTCTGTTTTCTAATAAAAACAACAGCAATTTATATTCTCTTGGAGACAAATCGATCAGTGCATCATTTTCTGTAACCTTATGTTCTTCGGGGTTTATGGTTAAACTTCCTAATTTTTGCAAAGTTTCTACTTTATCATAATTGAATTTAGTCCTGCGGGTTAAGGCATTTACCCTTGAAATTAATTCTTTAAAGTGAAATGGTTTTACCAGATAATCATCGGCACCGGAATCTAAAGCATTTACTTTATCATCGGTATCGCTCAGCGCACTGAGCATTAAGATTGGCGTATGGATTTTCTTGAAACGCATTAGTTTCGTTAGCTGAATGCCGTCAATTCCCGGAAGCATAATATCCATCAGGATAATATCCCAGGTATCGTTTTGGATGAGGTCTCTGGCAATCTCGCCCGTTTCGGCCAGATGCACCGTAAAATTGTTTTCTTCCAAACCTTTTATAATAAATTCGCTAATGCGTTTATCATCCTCAATGAGTAAAACATTCATACTTTAAAATCTATAATTATTTGTTTTATCAGCAATTTGGAGAGTAATTTCACTACGTATTAATCATTTAAACACATAGAGACATAGTTTTGCATAGCGTAAAAAAAAGTCGTTTCACTCCAAATAAATCGCATAGTGCTATGAGATAAATACCGACGAATTATCAAAAATAACATTTAATTATCGCAATCGATGTTAAAATTCAATCTTGTAGGAAATGAACAACCCAATTATCGTCCGTAATAATCTTGATAGTCCTAAAACCTAAAAAGAGTAAGCTTTGGGGCAATGTCATTAAGTTAAGGGGAAATCTACAAAATTACTTAACAGTATAATCAAGAAAGTAATTAGAAAAATCCGTTTTTATCAGCGTTTTCGCTTTAGCGAATCAGTAAAAATCAGCGTCTAATTTTAACGCGGATAAAACAGATTTACTTCGTAAAAACGCAAATAAAAACAGATTTTATTTTCTAAAAGCTTAACTTAATGACATTGGGCGGGAGAAGGCTTTTGAAAACAAAACTCAATCCTTTTGGAATTTAAAATTTACAGAAATTGGAATTTGAGTTTTCATCCTATAAAATAGTAAACCAAATTGACATGAATTTTATATAATTTCAGTTTTGTTTTTAATAAAAACCTGAAATTCAATTAATTAACTTTTATTAAAGAAAGGTTTAACATGGTCTGTTTTAGCTGGTTGTCTGAAATAAGTAATTTTAACTAAATCAAAATTAATAACGTTTTAAATACTTAAAATTATGAAAAAGAATATAGCCATATTAGCCACAAACGGTTTTGAAGAATCAGAATTATCATCGCCGAAAGCCTATCTGGAAGAGCAAGGCTGGAATGCAGATATCATCAGTTTGAAATCTGGAACTATCAAATCCTGGAAAGACGGTAATTGGAGCAAGGAATATAATGTTGATGTAGTACTAGATCAGGCAAATGAAGCAGATTACGATGCTTTGGTGCTTCCGGGAGGAGTGATCAATCCTGATTTATTGAGAAGAGAAGAAGCCGCAGTAAATTTTGTACGTTCCTTTTTTGAAAGTAAAAAACCGGTAGCGGCTATTTGTCATGGTCCTCAGATTCTGGTAGATGCAGATGTTTTAAAAGGTCGAAAAGTAACTTCGTTCTTCTCTGTTAAAAACGATTTGAAAAATGCCGGAGCACAATGGGAAGACTCAGAAGTAGTCGTAGACAACGGATTGGTGACCAGCCGAAACCCGAATGATTTGCCCGCTTTTAATAAAAAAATGGTGGAAGAAATTAAAGAAGGAAAACACGAGCGCCAGACAGTATAAAAAGATATTTTTATTTATTAAGTTACAAAAAATGCAAGATCAATTTTGGTCTTGCATTTTTTTTGTGATAAATATTGTGGTGCTTTGACTTCGCTCTGCCAGACAAATGTTTACATGTGGTTTGTGATCCTGAGGGACGAAGGATCGCACCGCATATCGACAAGGATTGACGACTTAGCTTATTTTTTCTAACTACTGCATCAAAAACCTCGATCTTATGGATCAAGGATTTGTTTCAATGTTTTTGGTTTTTCAATGCGTTATCTATAATTCTAATGTAATCAAATAAAGAATGAAAGCAAGTATTATTGATCCAATTCCAACTATCAGTATAGGATCGACTATATCAAAAAGTTTAGGTTTTTTAGGAAGAGAATATACAATGGCTGTCAAAATAGAGATCGAAAACAAAATCAGAAAAATCCTTTTTCCTCCTCCAGTGTCTACTTCATTTCTGCATCTAAGATCGAGGTATTCTTTATCATTTTTTACCAACGAATGAATTTCACAAGAATTTTGCGTGTTGAAATCATTCAAATCATCTTTTAAAATAGCAACGGAGATGGTATCTCCAGTTTTTATTTCGTTTATAACTTCTTCATCATTAACACAACTATAGTCATAACCAGCAATCTCAAAAGCACTTTGATTATTAATGCAATTAAATTCTATCCATTTCCTGCTTCTTTTTCCTTTTCTTTCTTTGAATTTAGGAGCGTTCGAAATGATTAGGTTTTCATAAACTTCAAGGTCTGATTGTTCTATGGCATAACTTCCACTAATGACTTTGATAAAAAAATAAGTTCCAAAAATGAGACACAATACAGATACAACTAAATAACCTTTTTGTTTTTCTTCCCAATCACTAATACTGTTAATCATATTAAAGTTTGTCATATTTTGTTTTCAAAAATAGGAATATTTTTTAGAGATTTTGGCTTTGGAATTGTTTGTGTTTTTTACAATCTTGTTATTTTGACCTAAGTCATAGTGAATAGGCGAAGCAAATCTCCACAAGTGGCTCGACAAAGATTGGCGATTTAGATTGTGGGGCTTCGACTTCGCTCAGCCTGACAAATGTTTAATGTTCTTTTACGTACAGTTTGTCATTTCGAAGAATGAGAAATCTTCGCAAGTAGCTCGACAAAGATTGGCGAAATACTTTGCGTCCCGAAGCTTCGGGATCGCGAAGATTTCTCCTTACGTCGAAATGACAAAAATGCGATAAATGCCTGCTGAAATAAAGATTTCTTATATTTGATAAGAGTAATATATTGATTGAAAGAAAAATCTTTCTTTTAAAAAAGTTTTCTTATATTTGAAGTTCTTAAATCTTCACATTTAAAACGAAATAAAATTTACCCTTGTAGGTATTGTTGCACTATTGGAAACGCTATTAACGCTTTTGATGATGCAATTTGCCTAATTAACCCGGGTTTTATATTCACTAAAATGTAAGTTATGAGTACAAACAACCTTTCAAAAGAAGCCGAAATCAGGCTGATGAATTTTTTCAACAACACAATAGATCCGCAGGAAATGGCGAAGTCTATCAGGCAGGTAAATTATGTTCTTGCTTTAGGATCACTGAGGCAGCATTAAACGCTACACAACGAAATCATTAACCTGGAAAACAATTTTTATTGGCTGAATGAATTAGCTGAGGTTTTGAATCCTTATTTGGATTTGGAGTAGAGTTTTAAAGTATATATTTTATAAAAGAAAAACCTCGATTTTAAAGTCGAGGTTTTTTTGTTTTGATTATTTATCCTAATTTATCATCAAAGAGGTTCAAACAAATCAAGACAGTTTGAAAGCATAAAGATTCAATTTGTTAGAATTACTAATTAACAATTAGCTTTAAATCATTAATTCTACCAGTAGAAAGTGTTACTTTAATAAAATAGATTCCATTCGGTAATCTACTTACGTCATATTTAATTTCTTTTTTCTCATCTTTATTAAATTGTTCGTCAATTTTTTTTCCTGTTGAATCCCATAATTGAAATTTAACAATTTCAGAATCATTAGTAGCTTTAATATTTACATATTGATTTGCAGGATTGGGATAAGCATTTACTTGTTTTAGACTGCCATTCTGAGAATTATAATAATCTGGAGTTCCTAAGGAATGAATATTGATTTTTGTAACGTATAGCTCATTTCCGCTAATATCATTGCGCGCTCTAAAATATAATTTCTCATTACTTGCTCCTAATTCTTCTATTGCATCATATCCGTCAAATTTTTTGCCATTTATTATATTTATGTTTATATCTAAAGGCTTGTTCAAATTATTATTGATTAACCAAATTTTATGAGGAAACAATTCAGCTAAATATAGTAGATTATCATTATAGCAAGTAAGATTCCTAATAGATATAAAATCCTTTGTATCAGATCCTGCAACTTTTTCAGTGATCTTATTATTACATCTCCATAATTCTTTATCGGTTTTATAAAAGTCCTGAACAGAGAAGTAAACATAATTGCCGCACGTTAAAATATGATCGATATCAAGATTGGCGAGTGTTGGATGTGTCGCTCCATCAAATAATAAAATCGTACCTGCTGTAGTTCCATCTGTTTTATAAATTGCTTTGTTAAAGCTTTCGGGGCTTGTAGCAACAAAATATAATTCATTATTTAAAATTGTGCTATATCGAATATCACTATATACATTAACTGCAAAAGATTTGATATGATTTGTCCCAGCTGCTGTTCCATCTGAGATCCATAAATCATTTGGACCAGCATTAGTTACAGTTGTCGCAGCAAAAATCATTAATTTGTTATTTACCGTCTTTAAGGTTCTTATGTCGTTTAAATTTAGTATCTTAACTGTTCCGGATGCAGTACCATTTGTGCTCCACAAACCCGTACCGGTGATATCATTAGCAACAAAATAAATTATATTATTTAATTTAGTAAAGTATTTGGGATAGCTACCATCATTAAAAACACCTGTATCAGCTTTTATATCTTTTATCATATAAGTCCCAGACTCAGTTCCATCACTTCTCCATAATTCAAAGCCATGAACGCCATCATTTGCATAAAAATATAAAATATCGTCTATTACAGTAAATTCTTGTTTTTGATTGTAATTTATCATACTGCTATTGATACCTGGATTTATGTCTTTTATCATCACAGTACCACTTTCTGTTCCATCACTTTTCCATAATTCGTAACCATGACTATTATCAATTGCGCTAAAAAATAAAGTACTATTTATTACTTTTATTTCAGATGGATCATCAATAGCTTCATAACCAGGATTAATATCTTTAACTAATTTCGTACCAGTTATAGTTCCGTCGCTTTTAAATAACTGGCTTCCATATTCTTTTCCTCGTGCTTTAAAAAAGACATTACTATCGACAGTAGTAAATTTTGAAGAATTGCTGCTATTTGAATAATTTAGATCTGCAAATAGGGATGTTCCGGCAGCTGTTCCATCTGTACTCCATAGCTCAATTCCGTTTAATTCATTTTCACCAGCTAAAAAAGTAAGATTATGAATACTGATAAAGTTTTCTTTTAATCCTGAAATATTACTGGCTTTAACATTTGCTAATTCTAATGTGCCATTTAATGTCCCATCACTGACCCAAAGTTTTTTATCAGAGGAATTAGTACTGTTAGTATAAAATAGAAGTTTGTTATTTACTTTATCAACATGAAATTTTTCTATTGATATGGATGAAATTCCATCATTTATATCTTTTAATAAAACGGTACCATTTGATGTTCCATTAGTTTTCCATATTTCATTCCCATGTATATTATCGTTTGCAATAAAATAAACTTCATTATTAAATTCTATGAATTTATTACCATAGTTTAAGCTGCTATTATTTGTATTATTAATATTTAGTACCATTGAAGTTCCGGCTTCTGTTCCGTCACTTTTCCATAATTCGGTACCATTGATTCCATCATTAGCTTCAAAAATTATTATATTATTAAGTACGGCTCCATTTAATACTTGTGAACTTGAATTATTGCCAGTACGAATATCTTTTACTAATAAGGTTCCAGATCCTGTCCCATCACTCTTCCATAACTCGAAACCTTTTATTTCATCATTTGCGAAAAAATAAAAGTTATTATTCATAATCAGAAATTGATTTCCGTAATTTAACGCTGCAAAAATTGGATTGATATTCTTAAGCATTGAAGTTCCGGATTCTGTTCCATCGCTTTTCCATAATTCCATTCCATTTATACCATCGTTTGCGATAAAATATAAGCCATTATTAAAAACAAATAATCCATTTGGATTACTATCTCCATTAGTATTTATATCTTTTACCATATTGGTCCCAGATTCAGTTCCGTCACTTTCCCACAACTCAATTCCATTAATATCGTTGGTTGCAGTAAAATATAATTTTCCATTAAAAGATAATAAATTCGAAGGACCATTAAAATCATCATTATTGTTAGGTCTTATATCTTTAATCATTAGTGTTCCGAATTCAGTTCCGTCACTTTTCCACAGTTCCGTTCCGTGAACACCATCATTTGCTGTGAAATAGAGTATATCGTTTACTAAAACTAAATTACTTGGGTTAGAAGAATTCTGTCCGGGTCTAATATCCTTAATCATAACCGTTCCATTTACTTTACCATTAGAATACCATAATTCTCTACCATATTTTTTAAAGTATCCATCTGTTGCAGTAAAATAAAATCCTGATGATGATAAAGTGAGATCCTGTGGAGTACTATCTTCATGAAAATTTAATTCGATTAAAGTTGCGTCTATTGTTTGAGCAGTTGAAAAAGTAAAAAAGGCGATTATAAAAAGAAGAGTATAGTTAAATTTCATCTATTTTTATGTTTTATGAAGATCTTAATTTTTTGTAAAATTTTTTAAACAAATGTATTTATTTTTTCTTACAAATTATCACAGGATTTTTTTATTTAGTAGATATTTATTACTAAATTTTTGAAATATGCAACATTGAGTTTAAGTCAAAGTTTATCTCTTTACAGAGCATTCATTTTTTGATAAAGACTAGTTTTTTAGCCCCGATAGAATTGGAAATCCTTTTGTGTCCGTCCCGATAGCTATCGGGAGGCACAAAAGATTGGAACGGATAGAGGGATTAGCTCCTAATTAAATTAAAATCCAATATATAAATTCCAAATTCCAACTTTTTTCGAGTTTTGTTACTGTTCGAATTTAGTTTTCAAAAGCCTTCTCCCGAAGCCTTGGGACGCTCAGGATTACAATTGGGTAATTACAAAACTTTGCGCCTTAGCGTCTTTGCGAGATTAAAAAAAACGCTGCGAATCTCCGCGCCATTTTGCGAATCTCTGCGAAACTATACAATAAAAAAGGGCGATACTATATCAAGTATCGCCCTTTAAGGTAAATTGTAATCTACATTCTAAAATCAGATTCTAAAATGCCGCATTAAGCGTACAGTTTTTGGTAATCACTAAAATGAAGACTAAACGCAGGTTATTCGTTTATAATATCGCCTTCCTTAGTTTCTTCGCTGGCAATTTTTACCAGTTTATCTTTCGGGTTTAAATCACCAAAGATTTCTATTTTATCATCGATTTCTCTTCCTCTTTTTACATCAACTCGTGTGGCTTTGTGGTTGACTACTTTAATGACAAAAGTACCCTCAGCGGAATTCACTAAAGCCGATTTTGGAATTACAAACGTACTGTCTTTTGCGTTAAGCGGTAACAAAACTTCGGCAACCATTCCGGGTAATAAATCTCCTTTTGTATTGTGTACGTCCATTTCTACGCGTTCAGAACGAAGTTTCATGTCTAAAGCTCCGGACATTCTGGTAATTTTTGCCTTGAAAGTTTCCGGTAATGATTTTACATTAAAACTCATTTCATCGCCATTGTGTAAATATCCGGTGTACAATTCCGGAATAGAAACCGCTAAACGCAATTTGCTTTGCTCCTGAATCGTCAATAAAGGCAAATCTGACCCTTTTCCTGCCGGACCAACAAAGGTTCCTAAATTCACGTTTCTTGCTGCTACAACGCCGTCAAAAGGAGCGCGAATTTCAAGATAGCCTCTCATAATCGACACTTCTTTGTGGGCTGCAACGGCTGCCTGGTATTGTGCGTAATCTGAGTTTTTCTTTCCGTTGGCCATTTCCAGATCATTTTTAGAAATCGTTCCTTCGACTTTACTCGTTTCGTACAAACGGTTGTAGGTACTTTTGGTAGTAGCATAAATAGCTTCCATCGATTTCAGTCTTGATTCGGCTGCGGCCAGTTGAGAACTGATTTCCGGTGCTTCCAAAACGATCAAAAGCTGTCCTTTTTTTACTTTGCTACCAATATCCACTTTTAGCAATTTTACAAAACTGCTTACTTTGGCGTACAAATCTACTTGTTGAAAACCGGTTAATTCGGCCGGTAAACGCAATTCTGTTGTTAGCTTTTCTTTTTCTAAAGAAAACGTTTCGGTTTTAGGTTCAATTTCTGCAGCAGGAGCTTCTTCTTTTTTAGAATTACAGCTAGTTAGAAAAAATACGGCTACAAAAAATAATGCGGTCGATTGTATAATGTTATTTTTCATAAATGTAAAAGTTATTTTATAAAGGTCATTTATGGTATCACCTTTTAATTTATTGGTACTTGTTTTCAACAAATTAGTTTTTAGTGGTGATTTCATTTTTAGGTTTTAATGATGAGATATAATGGATGCTTTCTTCGTCCTCAGGATCTAAAGAAACAGATTGTGTTGTTGTTTTTTCTTGTGCCCATGCAAAAATCAATGGCAAGATAAGCAATACGGCAAAAGTCGAGAATAATAATCCACCAATTACCGCTCTTCCTAACGGAGAAACCTGATCGCCACCTTCGCCATGACCAATAGCCATTGGCAGCATTCCCGCAATCATCGCAACTGATGTCATGATAATCGGACGAAGACGCAGCGCCGCAGCTTCACGAGCCGATTCTAAGGCATTTCCATTTCGTTTTCGAAGCTGTTCGGCATTCGTCACCAGTAAAACGGCATTTGCGATCGAAACCCCAACCGACATAATGATTCCCATATACGATTGTAAGTTTAGTGTCGAACCTGTAATGGTAAGCATTAATAAAGCTCCTAAAACTACCGCAGGAACCGTGGTTAAAATTACAAGTGAAACCTTGAACGACTGGAAATTAGCGGCTAACATTAAGAAGATTACAAATATGGCAACCAATAATCCGACTTGTAAACTGCTTAATGTTTCGACCAATACTTTACTCATTCCGATTGGAGTGATGAATAGCCCTCGAGGTAATTCTCCCAACGAACTGATGGTTGCATCTACATCTTTTACTGCCGTACCTAAATCGGTCTGGCTAATGTTGGCTGTAACGGTAATGTATGGCATAGCCCCTAAATTGTCATTTTCACCGCTGACAAATCCCGGTGTAATTTTGGCAACGTCGCTTAAAACAGGACGTAATGAATTTTTTAATACCGGAATTTCTCCAATATCTGTTTTGCTTTTCATTTTGTTCAATGGTACCTGAACCTGAACGTTGTAGGACAATCCGGCTCTTTCATCAACCCACATATTTTTGTCTGTGTATCGTGATGAAGAGGTCGAAGCTACAAGTGATTTCGAAATATCATTCATATCCACACCCAATTCTGCAGCACGGGTTCTGTCAATATCAATATTCATGGCAGGATAATGAATGGGCTGACCAATTTGTACATCCCTGAAATAAGCAATCTTTTTCAGTTTCTCCACAATCTGGTTGGCGTATAACTCATTTCGTTTTTTGTCTTTTCCGGCAATACGAACTTCGATTGGAGTAGGGGAACCCTGGCTCAACACTTTATCGGTCAGTTCTATTGGCTCAAAAGAAAGTTTTACATCCGGAAGTACTTTTTTAATTCGGGCCCTGAAGTCATCCTTAAAGTCGTCCATATCTACGTGATATTCTTTTAAACTCACCTGAAATACGGCTTCATGCGAACCTGCCATGAACAAATAAATCGGGTTGATCGAGAATAAAGACGGGTGTTGTCCCACATAAACAGATGAAATTCCGATATGTTCTTTACCCACCATTTTTTGTAATTCTTTCAGAACAACGATTGCTTTTTCTTCGGTACGTTCTAAACGTGTTCCGTCAGGAGCGCGCATTCTCAGCTGGAACTGACTTGAATTTACTTTCGGGAAAACATCTTTTCCGATAAACGAAATAAACAATACGGCAAGAGCTGTAACCCCTAAAAGATAGACTAAAGCCGTAATTTTTTTATAAGGGAACAATCGATCCAGTGTTTTCATAAAACGGATTCTGAAACGCTCAAAAGCACCAATTTTTCCGTTATTATTTGTGTCCTCTCTTTCAACGTAACCTTTTTTCTGTGTGATCAGATCTCTTTCGGATTCCGGAGTTATGCCGCTGTCGTTAAATTCAGCTTCGTCATCTGTAATACCAGGTGCATGTTCGTGTTTTTCGTGTCCTTTCATTAACCAGTTGGCCATTACGGGCACAAAAGTCTGAGACAGTAAAAACGAAATTACCATTGAGAAACCAATTGCCAAAGCCAATGGCAGGAACAAAGCTCCCGGGATTCCGACCATCGTAAATGCCGGAGCAAATACGGCCAAAATACAAAGTAAGATCAATAATTTAGGCAAGGCAATTTCCTGACACGCATCCCAAATGGCGAGTGCCTTGGGTTTGCCCATATCGAGATGCTGGTGAATATTTTCGATGGTTACCGTACTTTCATCCACTAGAATACCAATCGCCAGAGCCAATCCGCTTAAAGACATTAAGTTGATCGTTTGTCCGAATAATTTCAGGAATAAAACCCCTGATATAATCGAAATAGGGATGGTTAAGATTACGATTAAAGCCGCACGTCTGTCCCCTAAGAAAAGTAAAACCATTAATCCGGTTAAAACGGCTCCGATGATCCCTTCTGTAATCAAACTTTTTACGGAGTTGATTACATAAACCGACTGGTCAAATTCATATGATAATTTTACGTCCTCCGGTAATGTGCTTTGAATTTTTGGCAATTCAGCTTTTAATTTCTGAACCACATCCCAGGTCGAGGCGTCACCCGCTTTTGCGATACTGATATAAACCGAACGTTTTCCGTTTACCAAAGCATAACCTGCCGTAATATCGGCACCGTCTTTTACGGTGGCCACATCGCCTAAGGTTAAGTTTTGAACACTTCCTTTAAACAACGGGATTTTTTCAAAATCCTTAACTTCTTTAATTGTATTGTTGGTTGGAGTAATGTAGTTTTTATCACCCATTCTCACGTTTCCGGAAGGAGCCGTCTGGTTGTTTACACGAATCGCTTCAACCACCTGATCCGGTGTCATATTGTGCGAACGCAATAAATCAGGATCTACGTTAACCTCGATAGTTCTTGGGCTTCCGCCAAAGGGTGCCGGAGATAATAAACCGGGAATAGAAGTAAACGAAGCACGAACGTAAACGTTGGCTAAATCCTGTAATTCGTTATTGGATCTTATTTTACTGCTCAAAACCAATTGACCAATTGGCAGCGAAGAAGCATCAAAACGAATGATAAACGGCGGTTGGGTTCCCGGAGGAAATGCCGCCTGGATTCTGTTCGAAAGCGAGCTTAGTTCGGCAGCAGCCTGCGCCATATTTGTGTTTTCATAATAGGTTAATTTCATAATCATTAACCCCTGAATATTCTTGGTTTCTACCGATTTTACACCATTGGCAAACGGTAAAATGTTGACATAAGTCTTAGCAAAATAAGCTTCCATCTGGTCCGGGGTATACCCTCCAAAAGGATGCGCAATATAGATAACCGGCAAGTTCATTTTAGGCAGGATATCTACCTTAATGTCCTTGATGGCACCAATTCCGAAGAAAAATAGACCCGCAACCAATACTAATATGGAGATGGGTTTGCGGAGTGCAAAACGTATTAAATTCATTAGGATCTAGAATTAAAATTCATTTATAAATAAGTCAAAATTGCCAGTGGCAGCTACTTTAAGCAAAAACGACTGCCATACATTATTGTTGACGATATCACGGTCGATTTCGGCACGATTTAGCGTATATAAGGTTTGGGTAATATCCGTTAAATCGGTTAGGCCGTTTTTATATAAAGTTGATTTTTGCAAATATGCTTTTTTGGCTGCATCGACCTGAATAGGTGCTTCTGCAAAATTGTCCAGCGTAATTTGTATTTTGTCGTCGGCTAATTTTAATTGCGACTTTAGTTCTCTGTCGGCCTGGTTGTATTCTTCCTGCAATCCTTGCGAAACATATTTTTGAGCACTTACTTGTTTGCTTGCCCTAAACGGGGTTGTCAGATTCCAGCTAATTCCAATTCCCACCAGATAATTGGTACGGTCCGGATTTACACCATCCCAATAATTTCTGCTAAAAGAATTTTGATCGGTAACGTAGTCACTGTTAAACCCTGAAGCACGTGTTTGCAAAACACCAAACGCACTCATGGTTGGATAATAAAAACGCTTGTATAATTTAGCTTGTTGATTACTGTAATCAATTTTGGTTTTATAGTATTGTAATAAAGGATGCAAACTGTCTGAAGTGGCTGTTCCTCGCAGAATTTCTTTAGGGATATCATTTACAAATAAAGTATCCGTTACAAAATCCTGAGGTGCAACACCCATTAAATCAACTAATTTATTGTTTTGTTCCTTGACGAAATTCTTAGCCAGGTTCAAAGAAATCTTAGCTTTCGAAACTTCGGCAGTTGCCAGGGTAGAATCGACTCCGGCCAGTAATCCGTTTTTAACTCGTGCAACAGCTGTCTTTTTGAAAACTTCTGCGCGACTTAAATTCTTTTGCTGTGAAATCAATAATCGTTGGCTTGCCAGTAAGTTCAGGTAAGCAGCAGAAATTTTAATTTCCTGTTGGAATTGTTCCTGTTTCAAATCGTTTTCTTTGGACTGAACATCGATTTTAGCCAGATTGATTTTTTCCTGAATTTTTCCGAAAGTGAAAAAATCCCAGTTCATGTTGACCAAATACAAAGCACCAAAAGCAGAATTCCAGTTTTGGTCCGGTAATGCAGGTCCGGAAGAAGCAGTTCCTAAGCCATTAAAACCGTACAACGCACCGTTTTGGCCGTTGATGGTTCCGTAATCCTGTTGTGCCGATAAATTAAGGTTTGGCAGATAGTCACGCTTGGATTGTTTGAGTGTCTCGCGTGACGCATTGGTGTAATTGCTTTTTGCTTTGATGGAACCGTAGTTTTCTAAACCTGTTTTAATGGCTTCTTTTAAAGACAAGGTTTGTGCATAACTACCACAGGCAAAAATCAAGAAAACTAACAAAGTAATTTTTCTGAAGTACATAAAATTAGTGGTATGAAATTTAGGCAACAAAATTATTTCTCTTCGGCTGATAAATGTCATCTTAAATGATGTACTGCGATAATAAATGACCAATTGAATTCGTCATTTTTTGGAAATATAAATTAAATATTTGTTCGTACTTTGTACACTATTTAAGTTTTAAAAATGAATAAAAAATTTGATAACATATTGGATAACAAATGGTGGCAGGAAATTGCCGTTGTTGTCTTTTCATTTACGATTTATACGTTAAAAAATGACTGGATGTTATTTAGTTCTTTTACTTCCATATTAATGGGGGTATTTTTCTACCTGGTTTTATACATGCATGCCCAATTCAATCGTTTTTTTCTTTTGCCTATCTTATTCAAAACACAACGTCCTGTAACGTATATTTTTCTAACCCTTTTTGGCGTATTTGTCTTTTCGATTATTCTCTATGAAATTACAATGCTGGATATGTTTAGTAATTGCCATTTGTATCAAAACTCCCATCAAAGAAGTTATGCGTACCAATTGGCGAGCGTTTTAGGAACTTTGGTTTGTATTTTGAGCCCGATAATTGTGTTTAAATTCTACCGGATTCACAGAAAAAAAACCGAGGAAACGTTGTTGTTCAACGAAATGCAGCTCAATTCACTAAAAGGACAACTAAATCCTCATTTTTTATTTAATACCTTTAATACACTATATGGTATTAGTTTAGAGTTTCCGGAAAGAACGCCTGATCTGATCATGAAAGTATCGCAATTAATGCGTTATCAATTAGAAAGTAACAGCAAAAAATGTGTTTCCCTGGAAGATGAACTGGAGTTTATAAACAGTTACGTACAACTCGAAAAGGAAAGGGTAGGGTACCGTTGTGAAATCACTTATGATTGTAAAATTGATAACGAAAATGCGTATAAGGTATCACCGATGCTGCTGATTGCTTTTATCGAAAATGCCTTTAAACACGGAACCTGTGCTATCGAAAAATGTTATGTCAGAATTATAATTACAGTCGAAAACGGATTGTTGCATTTACATGTTGTCAATTCAATTCCAAATAAAAAGACTGATGTGATTTCGACTAAAATTGGCTTGAAAAATACCATTGAACGTTTGAATCTGATTTACGGAAAAGATTATAAATTAGACATTCAGGACGAGAATAAAAACACTTACATCGTAGATTTGAAATTGCAACTGAAAAAGTTTGTCGAATGAAAGAGCCCAAAAAATGCATAATTGTAGATGATGAACCGGCAGCGCATTATGTGCTGGCGAACTACATCAAACAAAATCCGCAATTAGAGTTGGTTTTTCAGGGCTACAATGGCATCGAAGCGATGGATTACCTGCGTGAAAATCCGGTCGATTTAATGTTTCTGGATATTAATATGCCGGAGATTTCGGGAATGGAACTGCTAAAGATTATTCCAACACATCCTAAAACAATTCTCACCACAGCTTATTCTGAATATGCACTCGAAAGTTATGATTACGGGGTAATTGATTATCTTTTAAAACCCATTTATTTTCCGAGGTTCTTAAAAGCGGTTGATCGCTTTTTTGCTACCGAAAGTGTAAAAGCAAAAACAGAAGAAACAGTTGTAAATTCTGTGAGTGTAAAAGTCGATGGTTATTTTATGGATATCGAATTAGACCAGCTTTTGTTTGCGCAGAGTTTTGGTAATTATGTGAAATTGCACACGACAAAAAGAACCTATCTGGCCTCAATTACCACCAGTGAACTGGAGAAATGCCTTCCGGAGAAAAACTTCATGCGCATTCATAAATCGTATATCGTGGCGCTGGATAAAATAGAAGCAACAGATAAAGACTTTGTGATTATTAAAAATGAAAAATTACCGGTCGGGATCACTTATAAAAGGGAATTATCCGACCGGATAAAAAAATAAAACTCGAAATAAGATTGCTTACTAATTCAAATTATTTCAAAATAAAGCCTACGATGATGTAATCTGTTGTAGGCTTTTTAGATTCTGGTTGAGTTTTATTTTATGCTATATGAATTTTTGTTTCCAGATGGAAATATTTACTCCTTTGAAAATCAGCCATAAACTAAGCGATAATTCGGCAATTAAACAAGGCATTAACAAAATAATATCCGAAAATTGCGGGAAAAGAATTAAAGCAAAACTGTTGAACAAATAACAAATTCCGGCAATAGTCATTAAAACCCCAATTGCCCTAGGAAAATAGCGTGATTTGAAAATTAAATAGCCTTCGATAAGACATACAAATCCAAAAAAGATCAATCCCACTCCAAAACCAAAATCATGTAGTTTAATCGAAAGATAAGATAAAGTGTACAACTGGTCAGGGGTAAAAGTTTTTAGATAGGCTGCATCCCCCAAAAAGAATAATGCGGCTAAAAGATTTAACTTATTGGCCACTAGCACAGCAGTTTGTATTAAATTAAAAGACAAATTAAGCAAAGCGAGTTTTTTACTTACAGGTTTTAAAAGGTAATAAAGAATGATCATGACAGGCAAATCGCAAATCTGCATGATGAGATCTGCGGTTATCCCTATTTTCCATAGAAATTGAGAATGGATGATATTGTTTGCAGTAGCAGTTGCATCTCCGGAAACAAATAGTTTATTTCTAACGAACGTTTCTGCAAAGAACCCCATAATGATGATTACAAGGTAGAGTATTCCGGCAATACGGGCATAAGGTTGTGGGGAAGTTTCAAAATTCTTCAGGCTGAATTTCATTTTTATGGTGGTTTTGGTTTTAGTTTAAGACGCTTAAAATTAAACATTGTTACGATTGATTTTAACATTTTTTTTTAATTTCATTTTTTGTTTCAATTAAAGTAGTAATTTTAATACGTTATTAAAGATTGTTAATTTAAAACTAAGGATCATGAAAAACCTTTTCTTTATCATTACCTTTTTATACAGTAGTTTTTTAATAGGACAAAATGGAGTTTCTCCGGATAAAATAGTCACCCCACCTGAAAAAGTTCTTTTTACTTTTCAAAAAGAGTATCCCGGTAAAATTCCGGTCTGGGCATTAAAGTATGTGGGTGATGACGATGATGAAATTCGTTATGAAGCAAAATTCAAAACAAATCCAACAACAGAAGTACTGGCAGTTTATGATAATCTGGGTGTTTTAAAAGCTTTCGAATCTCAAATCCCGCTTAGTCAACTTCCTCCAAAAGCTCAGGCATACCTAAAGAAAAATTATCCGGCAAAAGCCATTAAAGAAATTGCCGTTGTTGTTGATGATAAAAGCAAAACAACATACGAAGTAGGCATACAAAAAGACTCTAAATTTTATGATGTCGTTTTCGATAAAAACGGAGGTTTTGACGTAATTATCGAAAAAGATTGAAAACCTGAATACTTACTAACTCAATATATTTCAAAATGACAAACCCGACAGATTTTAAATCTGTCGGGTTTTGTTTTTCTGTAACGTAACAAACATGACAGGTTCTTAAAACCTGTCAGGTTTAGTTCTATATTATAATTAATTAAAGCATCATGCCACCCGAAACCTCGATACGTTGTGCATTTACCCAGCGTGCCTCTTCGGTACATAAAAAGGCAACTACACCACCAATATCATCCGGTAAACCCACTCTTCCTAAAGCAGTCACAGAAGCTATTTGTTGGTTCATTTGCTCATTATCACGAACAACGCCACCACCAAAATCAGTTTCAATTGCTCCGGGAGCTACAACATTTACTCTTATTTTACGTGTCCCTAATTCTTTTGCCTGATATTTTGTCAAAGTCTCAATCGCACCTTTCATCGCAGCATAAGCGGCATAACCAGGGAAAGAAAATCTTGCCAAACCAGTAGAGATATTTACAATTCCGCCGCCGTCATTCATTGTAGGTAATGCTTTTTGCGTTAAAAAGAAAGGTCCTTTAAACTGAATATTCGTCAATTGATCAAATTCAGCTTCCGTAGTTCCAATGAACGAATTGTGAATTCCGATTCCCGCATTGTTTACTAAGAAATCAAATTTATCAGATTTGAAAGTATTTTTCAGAACTTCAGAAACGTTCACAAAGAAAGAATCAAAAGTTCCTGATTCAGCAACGTTTAATTGAAGTGAAGCTGCTTTTTGTCCTAAACTTTCGATTTCTTTTACTACAGCATCTGCTTCGTCTTTTTTGCTGTTATAGGTAATAATAACATCGATTCCTTTTTTTGCAATCGCAATTGCCATATTTTTTCCTAAACCTCTGCTACCGCCTGTAACCAGAGCTATTTTTGTATTTACTGCCATTTTATATTTGTTTTATGATTGAATTAAAAATTAAAAATCTGCTGAATCTGCATGAAAGAATTTAAACACACAGAAACATAGGTTTTATTTTGAGTTAAAAAGATTGTAAAAAGAAACAAGTTTCTCACACATCGCTGTGTTTGTTTAAATAAATGAAATGCTTTTTTTAAAGTTGCTAAAAGCTTATGTTTCTATGTGTTTAAAATAGTATAGACAACGTGTATTAATTAGAATGTAAAGCATTAAACGATGCTTTCAGTTCGGGAACACTTGCGTTTATTCTAGTGGCACTGGTTCCAAAAGTAAGTTCATCTTTTCCTTCTTTTAATTGCGTAAAAATAGATTCGATAAAATCACTAACACGGGGATGTGCATCATGCAAACCTACGCCTCCTAAATCTGTATTTAATGCCGGTGGAATGATTTCGACTACTTCAATATTTTTTGCTTTTAAAATATGACGAAGTGATAAGGTAAACGAACGGAAAAAAGCTTTCGTGGCAGAATAAACCGGAACTTTTGCAAAAGGAGAAAGGGCCAGTCCTGAAGTAACGTTCATTACTGTATTAAGCGATTTTAACTGAATAAAAAGGGATGTTAAATGTAAAGGAGCTTCAATATTGGTAGCAAGTTCTGTTTTCATGCTCTCATAAAAGCCGGCATCTGTAACCGAAACCCATTTTTGAATTCCTGCATTGTTAATTAAAACATTCAGGTCAGGATGGTTTTCTGCTATCCATTCGTAAAGTGCTGTGCGTTCTGCTTCGATGGCTAAGTCGCATACTTTTGTAATGACGGCTGGAAATTTTGCTTTCACTTCGTTTAAAACAGATTCACGTCTGCCGCAAATAATTACGGTATTGTTTTCCTGAATAAATCTTTCGGTTAAGCCAAGGCCAATACCGCTTGCGCCACCTGTTATTAGAATTTTGTTGTTGGATAAGTTCATCTTTTTCGATCTTTTAAATTGATAAGACAAAGGTAGGAGTGAAGCAGGGTTGGGGTATTGTAAATTTCAAACCGATGTTTGCGAAATTCAAATCATGAATTTAGCTTCGGAAAGCTAAGGGCGTTAAGGTAGTTTGTTTTTTAAAGAAATTAGAAAAATGTGCCAGTTCTTCAAAACCTAAAGAAAAAGCGATTTCAGAAATATTCCAGTCCGTTTGTTTTAAGAGAATTTTTGCTTCGTTCGTTAATCTGCTGCTGATTAATTCTGTGGTGGTTTTTCCTGTATTTTCTTTTAGAACTTTATTTAAATGATTGACGTGAACTGATAATCGTTCCGCAAAATCTTTGGCGGTTCTGAGTTCTAATCTTTGATTTGGAGATTCAATAGGGAATTGTCTTTCCAGCAATTCGGCAAATAAAGAAGAAACCCTTGCAGCCGAATTATGTTTTGAATACAAAGCTGTTATAGGTTGTAATTTTTGTCCAAAGTGAATTAACTCGGCTACATAATTACGGATCAAATCATATTTATAGATATAATCGGAGTTGATTTCTTTTTGTATTTTGTTGAAAATCAATTCTACATCAATCACTTCTTCATCGGTAAGCTGAAAAATGGGATATCCGTCTGAAGCAAAAATAGGGAGTTCGTCTAAGTCAATTCCGCTTTTGTTTTTGGATAAAAACTCGCTGGTAAAAACACAAAATTGCCCGGATTGATTGGTATCTTGCGGAACATAATTGTACGGGATTTTCGGCGTAGCAAACAAAAGGCCCTGTTTCCCGATTTCGATTATCTTATCAGCATATTCAGATCTGTTTTTTCCTTTTATTAAGCTTATTTTATAATAAGCTCTCCGGTCATACGGCATAACCGATTTTCCCTGCATACGTTCTAAAAGTTCTTTAATATCAAAGACATTAAAATGCCCAATTTCTTTTTTGATGTCGTTAGGTAATAATGAACTTGGTTCGACGGCAGAACCTTCGGTAATGTCCTGATAAAATGAATCGAGTGATTTCATAAGATGAATTGTAAAATTCAAATATACGAAAAAAATTAGCACGCAGATTTAACAGATTTAAACGGATTTACGCTAATTTTTTTGTCTCATTTTTGTGTTTGTCGAATGATAAAAACTTTGTGTCTTAGCGACTTTGCGGCAAAACGATTAAAATAAACTTCCCTGAACTAATTCCGGTTGAGGGTTATTGCCAAATAAAAAAGTATCAATCACAAAAAACTGTTTTTTAATGGGATCTAATTCTCTTAAAACAATATTGTCACATAAAAAGGTCATATCAATTGCAGTAAATAAATGAGTTGCAATTTCGATATTTTCAGGAGTCAGTTTTCTTCCAATAGAAATATGAGGGTCGCTGCTTTTTTTTAAGTTCGAAAGTTGCATCGCCTCCTGAGTTTTTTTCATAATGGGTTTCAGATTTATTTTAGAATCTTCATTGGGACCAATAAAAAAGGCACCGCCGGGATAAGAACCAAAATGATCTAAACAGGTCTGAAACGGAGTAAACGTATCGCTAACTTTAAAAAGCTTTTGCTTGTACGCATCTATTTGAGAATCATCAATCGTAAATTCGCAAATGGTGATATGCGCCACAGAATTGCAGCTGTTGTACCAATCTATTTTGCTTTTTAAATAATCCTTCATCGTTTTGACAGCATCAATAACATCTTGCGAAGGATAAATAGCGACCGAATATTTCTTTTCCATTGAGGGTTGATTTTATGCAAATGAGAATTTAATTCAACCTGAAATGATTGAATAGTAATTTTGTGGAATTAAAAGTAAAAAAAGATTTAATTTTTCCCTTTTAGATACAGACGGTGTTCTATTTCTGATTTTAACAATCCGCTTCCGCCGCCAAAATGCTCAATTACTTCAACATTGGGCTGATGTTTTAAACAAAAAGAAGAAAACTCTTTTTCGATATGATCTTCGATTCCGGAACTCAACAGAACAATATCGATTTTGTTTTTAAGAAAATATTCCTGCGCTGATTTCTCATCGTTAAACCCAACGGCGTTCCAGTTTTCATAAGCATTAACCAACCTAAGCAGAATCTCCAGAATAGGTTCGTTTTTTCCGAGTATTAAGAATTCAAATATTTTCATAATTCATTTTTTTTAAGTTACTAAAGTTTTGATATACTGAGTTTTTAAGTTTTTCCTTTAATCTCAGTTGGACAGAACCTGTAATTTGTTTTGCAAATGTATTGTTTAAGTAAAAAAGAATTACTTAATCCAGGACAAGAAAAAAGCTTGTCAGTTAGTAAGGGGCTAAATTTCTTTTGAGATCTTTTTTTTCAGTTTTAAACAGCATTTGTAATTTGTTTTTGCAAATGTATTCTTTAACTAAAAGAAGATCACTTAATCCAGGACAAGAAAAAGTTTCTGAGTCCGGAAGCTATTAAGTGGTTAAGGTTTTGAGCACTATTTCAAATTGATGAAGTGAGGCTTTTCTTCGGATTTATAAAGAGATGCTGTTTTATTTGAAATTTTGAAAAATTTAACAATTAAAAAAAAGAAGTCTAACATGATGCAAGACAGGAAATTAATGTTGAATGATTATAAATAGGGAAGAAAAAGAATCATAGAATGTGGAAAACCGTAATGTTTTCTCTAAAGTTGGATGTAGTTTTGTAGGTATAGAAATCGATGTAGATGTTGTTTTTACCTTTTTTAAACACATTTTTAGATTCTATTGGTAACTGTTTTTGGAGAAACAATTTTACAATGAAAATTGACCTGTTCATTTAATCGTGAATGTTTTGTATAAATTTGCAAGAATACAAAAAAGTCTAATTTTTATAAGGCTTTTAGATTTGGTTACTTCGGTAACTGATTCTAAAAGCCTTTTTTTATTAATTTAATAATAAAAAGCCTGTAATCCAAAATTGCACAATATCCCAATTGATTTTAAATTTTTGAGGTGAAAAACCATAGAAACTTTTAAAAGCGGCTGAAAAATGAGAAATGTCTTTATAGCCGCATTTGTAGGCTGCTTCACTAACGGTTATGGCGCTGTTCTGAAATAATTCTTTGGCATGTTCCATCCTCAGTTTGATAATATAACTTTTAACAGTGGTGCTAAAACAAGCTTTAAAGCCTTTTTTGAGTTTAAATTCATTAAGGGAAATCAATCTTGAAAGTTCTGTTAATGTGGGTGCATGAACAAAGTCCTGGTCCAGAATTTGTTTGGCGTGCATTAATTTATTGTAATCATCCTGATCCATTTGCTCTTTTTGTACAGGAATGCTAATGATGGCTTCAAGCTGATGTATTAGTAATTCTTTGATTTTTGCTTCGATATACATTTTTTTTAAAGGCCCCTTGCGATTGCAATTTTTGATCTCATGTATTACCCATTGAATGGCCGGTGTAAACGGAAGATATTTTGACGTGAGATAACTCGGTTTTTTAAGTAAAATATTGTTGGAGAACTTTTTATGCAGTTCCCAGTCTTCGTTAATTATTGTATAGTAAGAGGCTTTTGACAGAATAATTGAAAAATAATTCAAATCTTCAAAAGCCGGAATTTTAAAAGTAGCCTTGAAATTAGTGGTATAAAAAATGTTGTGTGTATTTTCTCTTGAAAACTTTTCAGTTTCCAGCTGATCAATCTGTGTTTCGACATTATTGCAACAAATAAAATTCATAACAATTGATTCTTCATCAATTTCAAATTCAATTGTTTGTGGCGTTGAAAAATGCATTTGGGTATCTAATAAAGCCATTCCTTCAGTAATTAAATGGTGGCTTTTAATCTCTTCTGTTTCGTCATTTTTTATATCCACATTTTCTTCCGTCAGTTGGTTTTTCGGGTAATGGGTATCGCCAATTTCAATTTGAATAAGTGCGTTTTCGTGTCCTAAAATTTTTGATTTAATTTTCAAAATATAATCCGTTTTTACAAAATAATAATCCGTTTTTCCCTATCTTTTTTCGGGTTGTTGATGGTACTTTTGCGGCAAAGTTATTTATAATTAGTCTAATTAAAGATATGACAACGCACAAATTTTTATTTTTTAGTATATTTTTTCTCTTTTCGTTCTTATCATTTTCCCAGCAAAATCAGGGTGTCTCGGTTACTGGACAAGTAGTTGAAAATTCCGGGCAAACAATTCCGTATGCTACAATTCACATAGAAAAAACAGACCTGAGTATAATTTCGGATGAAAACGGAAAGTTTATTTTAAAAAATGTGAAGCCCGGAAAACACGTTTTAAAAATTACGGCAATTGGTTTTGCCACTCAAAAAAAACATATCGAAATATCAGGCAGCAATTTAAATTTTGCAATTCAGTTAGAAAGTGAATTGAATGAATTAGAATCTGTAACAGTATTGGGGCGTTCCCAAACTGATAAAGTAAACAAGCAGGCTTATAGCGTAACGGCAATCGATGCTAAAAAACTACACAATTCTACACTTGATCTTTCGCATGCTTTAGACAGGGTTTCCGGAGTTCGTGTCAGGGAAGCAGGAGGAGTAGGATCAAGATCAGAACTTTCTATTAATGGTTTTCAGGGAAATCAGGTAAAGATTTTTATTGATGGAGTGCCTATGGATAATTTTGGATCTTCTTTTCAAATGAACAATATCCCGATAAATCTTGCCGACAGGGTAGAAGTTTACAAAGGTGTTGTACCAATTTGGTTAGGCGGAGATGCTTTGGGCGGTGCTGTAAATATTGTTACAAACAGTAAGCCACGAACTTTTATAGATGCCTCTTATTCTTTTGGGTCTTTTAATACGCACAGAACGAGCATAAATGCAGGATATACTTCTAAGAGCGGTTTTACAACAGAAATTAATGCTTTTCAGAATTATTCAGATAATAATTATTGGGTCAATGTAGATGTAGCCGATCTGAATACGGGGGCTTATTTTCCTAATCAGCGTGTAAGAAGGTTTCACGATAAATACCGTAACGAAACAGTAATTTTAAACGTAGGCCTCACCGGAAAAAAATATGCTGATAAATTATTATTTGGTTTTACGACTGGAGAAAATAAAGCAGATATTCAAACCGGAGCCAGAATGGTAAGTGTGTTTGGACAAGTATACAGAAAGGGAAATATTTTAATGCCTACAGTAAAATATCAGGTTAAAGATCTTTTTACAAAAGGCCTTAATTTCAATCTTACCGGAAACTACAATTTTGGAGAAGAGCAAAATGTAGATACCGTTTACAGGCGATACAATTGGTTTGGAGATTATAAGGAATATGCCGGTGCTGGCGGTGAAAGAAGTCGTACGCTGCGAAAGTTTAAAAACAATAATGGGGTAGCAACTGCCAATGCTACTTATGCGTTGGGAGAACGTCACTCTTTTATGCTCAACAATACTTTTACCACTTTTGACCGTAAAGAAAGTGATGAATTAGTTCCGGAATCTTTGGTGTATAAGCAACCTAAAAAAACGCAGAAGAATGTTTTTGGACTAGGATATAAATTTGATTATAACGAAAAATGGAGTACTTCCGTATTCTTAAAAGATTACTCCTTAAAAACTACTTATTCCAGAAGTTATAATCCCTCGGGAAATGCCGGAGATATTGCTTATCAGCAATATGTAGACCATACCTCTACAACAGGATATGGCGGGGCTGTGAGTTATTATTTAAGACACAATTTACAACTAAAAGCTTCTTACGAAAAAAGTTACCGACTACCAACTCCCGAAGAAATTTTTGGAAATGTAAATGATAATTTAGAAGGAAATCTGGCACTAAAACCTGAAACCAGTAACAATTTTAATATTGGCGCAAGTTATCAGACCAGCTTTAATAAAGTAAATGCCCTATCATTTGATGTTAATCTTTTGCATAGGAACGCTACAGATTTTATTCGTCCAACACTGAATAACAATCAAACGATGACTACCAATGTGAATCAGGGCAAAGTGACCAATTACGGGATCGATGGTGAGATCCGGTATTCTTATCGAACCCGTTTTACAGCAGGTGTAAATGCGACTTACCAAAATATTCGAAATATGACGGAGTATGAGCCCAATCAAAATTATGTATCCCCTTTTTATAAAGACAGGATTCCAAATATGCCTTTCCTTTTTGGGAATGGTGATGCAACCGTATTCTTTAATGATCTGATAAAAAAGGGTAATAACTTATCTGTAGGCTATAATCTATTGTATGTACATACTTATTATTTGTCGTGGCCAAGTATGGGGAGCAAGGACAGTAAATTAGAAATTCCGCAACAATTCAGTCATGATTTAAATGCAGTCTACACACTCGCAAACGGAAAATACAATATTGCCTTCGAATGTAAAAATGTATTTGATAATAAGCTTTATGATAATTTTTCATTACAAAAGCCAAGCAGGGCTTTCTATGTGAAATTCAGATATTTTTTCACCAAAACAAATAAATAATTTTTTAATAAAAACCATAATAACATGAAAAATAGTAGCAAATTAGCTTTACTGGCTGTCTTAGCCTTTACAACATTCTCTTGTAGCAGCGATTCTGATAAATCAGGAGGCGAAACAGGTGGAGGAACAGATACAGGAAAAACAAAATATATTATTACGGCCACCACAGGAGCAGCAGGAATTGCAGATTATTTATTAACCGCAGATGATATTTCTACAGGATCAATTACAACAACAGGTAACGGGTTAGAACAAGACGGAACGTATCGCTACTATATCACGGCTCAGAATAATTTTTTTAGTTTGCTTTACGGACAGGGAAATCCGGGAGCTGTAACAACTTATAACTTAAGTGCTGAAGGGAAATTGGTAAAAAAATCTGATTTTCAGGCAGAAACCGTACACGTTTTTGCGGCAGTAAACAAAGATATTTTAACGATCAAAGTACCAAGAAGCGGTGCATCGATTGCTTCAATGTATAAAATTGATGCTGAAAAATCACTTATAATAGGTGAAACGCAACAAGACACTAAAGTTTTGGCTAAAAACGGAGAAAGAGCATTTTATACCTGGGCAACTCAGGTTGGCGATAAAGTGTATATGCCTTATATGAGTATTAAAGGAGACGGAGTTGATAATTTTGGTACAGTAAACCCGGACAGTACCTGGGTTGCGGTTTATAACTATCCGGAACTTAAACTGGAAAAAGTAATCAAAGATAACCGTACAAGTTATTTGGGTGCTTATTTTACAAACGGATTATTTCAGGATGAAAATGGTGATGCCTACGGATTTTCCGGAGCAATTGCTACCAGCAACTCTGTTTTAACTTCTACAAAACCATCTGCAATTGTAAAAATTAAAAAAGGAACTACAGAATTTGATAAAACGTATTTCTTTAACGTACAGGAAAAATCCGGAGGTTTCAAAATTTCGGCTACGAGCTATATCTCAAAAGGTAAATTCTTATTGTTGATGTACGGAAATGCAGGTAAAAATAATGGAGCTGTTAAATTGGCTATCGCCGATGTTTACAACCAGACTTTTACTTGGGTAACAAATGCTCCGGCAACATTAACATCTGCAACAAGCCGTTATAATATCACTACAGAAGACGGTAGTTCGGCTGTAATTGGTATCAATACACCAGAAGGAAACTGGATTTACACGATCAACGGTACCACTGCTGTTGCCACTAAAGGAATGAAAGTTGAAGGTGGGCAAATCACTGCAATTGCAAAATTAAAATATTAAAAATTGGTTTCTTTTGAGCCGTAAGCCCTTCGGGGTTTGCGGTTTTTTTATTTATCTTTTATACTCATCAAAATATGTTTTCTTTTTCAAAATCAAATCCAAATAAGAAAAAAAGTAAAAAATCGCTATTCAAACGCGTGATGGCCTGGCTGCATTTATGGCTCGGACTGGCTTCGGGAATTATTGTAGTCATTGTGAGTCTTACCGGTTGTATTTATGTTTTTGAAAATGAAATTAAAGATTTTATAGAAGACTGGCGTTTTGTAGAACCTCAGGAAAAAGCTTTTTTATTGCCCTCACAACTGGTTACAATTGCAGACAAAGCCATGAAAGGTAAACATGCCACAAGTGTAACGTTTGGGGCAAAAGATGACGCTGCTATTGTGGGATATTTTACTCAGAAAAAAGAAGGTAAAGATAATGAAGGAAAACGGGGCGGTAAAAGAGAAGAAGGGAAAGGAAGAAAACAAGATCCTGCTAAAAACGATAATGAGAAAGGAAAGTCTTTAGAAAAAGGACCGGCAAAAGAAAAGGGCAGGGAAAAAGGAAAAGAAGAGAAATCTAAAAAAAGGAGAGGAGGAATCTTTACCAGTGTTTATATGAATCCTTACACAGGTGAAATCCTGAATATAAAATCAGTTTCAAGAAGTGATTCACCTGATTTTTTCAGGTTTATATTAAATGGTCACCGTGCTTTATGGCTTCCTTATGATATTGGACGGCCAATTGTAGGGGTAGCAGTTCTAATTTTCGTTTTCTTGCTGATCTCGGGTATGGTTTTATGGTGGCCTGTAAAATGGATCAAGTCAATTCGTGATAAAAGTTTTAAAATCAAATGGTCAGCCAGTTTTAAACGTGTCAATTATGATATGCATAACGTACTGGGTTTTTATAGTATGATTTTTCTTTTATTTATATCGGTGACAGGTTTAGTCTGGAGTTTTGGCTGGTGGAGTAAGTCTTTGTATTGGGTAACTTCAGGCGGAAAACCGTTAGTTGAAAGCCGGGAATCTCCAAAATCAGATACGACACATGTTAAGACATTTGAACTGGCAACCGTTGACAAGGTGATGTTGAATATCTCAAAACAAAATCCTGAAGCAGCCGGAATTATGGTAAGTATGCCCGGGAAACCTGCTGATGCCATTGGTGCATTTGTCTACAAACAAAAAAATACCTACTATAATATGGATCGTTATAGTTTTGATCAGCAAAGCCTAAAAGAAATATCCATAAAAACACCTTTTTCAGGAAAGTATATTGAAGCCAATATTCCGGATAAAATTCGCAGAATGAATTATGATATTCATGTAGGTGCCGTACTTGGACTTACAGGAAAATTTATTGCTTTTTTCGCCAGTTTAATTTCTGCGAGTTTACCTATTACCGGGTTTTTAATTTGGTGGGGAAAACAGAAGTTTGGTAAAAAAGCACCGGCTTCTCCAAAGGTATCTGCAAAGGCAACACCTATTTTGAAAAAAGAAATACCTCAAAAGGAATTATCGATTTAAGTATCTTGTTATTAGATACTCTTTTTTTACTATTTAAAAAGGCGAAACCTGATGGGTTTCGCCTTTTTCTATTGTAGTGTTTTCTTAAAAATAACCATGAGTTTTAAGCCATTCTTCGCAATCTCTTGTCCAGAATTTACTAGTGTCTTTAACGCCCAATCCAAAACCGTGTCCGCCTTTTTCATAAAGATGTAACTCCGCAGGAACGCCGTTTTTTTTAAGGGCTAAGTAGTAATTAATACTGTTTTCAGGTAAAACTGTAGTATCATCTGTTGCATGAACCAGAAAAGCAGCAGGGGTTTGTGCGGTAACCCTTTTCTCGCTCGAAAAATAGTCCAGCATTTCCTGAGAAGGAGTATTGCCTAATAAACTGGTTTGTGAACCTTTATGTGTGACTTCATTTACCATAGATATTACCGGATAAATCAAAAGCGAAAAATCAGGGCGAGCGCTTATCTTAGAAGTCGTTTCGTATATTTTATCATCATAATGCGTGGCTAAAGCAGAAGCAAGGTGTCCTCCGGCCGAAAACCCAATGATCCCTATTTTTGTTGCATCAATATTATATTTTGCTGCATTTTGTCTCACATAACGCATAGCTTCCTGCGCATCTTGCAGCGGGCCTATACTTTTGTTTTTCATGATTAAATCATTTGGCAGTCTATACTTTACAACAAAAGCAGCAATTCCTAAACTGTTTAGCCATTGGGCAACTTTAGTTCCTTCTTTGTCAATTGCCAGATGTTGATATCCGCCACCGGGAAAAATAAGAACAGCGGTTTGATTGGGTTTGCTTTCTTTAGGCAAAAAGATGCTTAAAGTTGGAATTGTAACTAAACTTGTACTCTGTACTTTTCCGTCTTTAATGCTTTCATTTTCTTTATAATCTGTAGCTTTAATTTCATCCGGAATTTTGCTCCATAACGGAATTATAGTTTGATTTTGGGCTTGCAATTGATTATTGATGCCCATAAAAATGATACAAAGCAATATTATTTTCTGTAGTGGATATTTTCTTAAGATTTTCAATTGTATTATGGATTAGTGATTATTACCTGGGATTGCAGATTTCAAAAATAGCGTTTTTTTTGGCAATTTTAGCGTTAAATGTAATTGTTACAATTGAATTTTATTACAGATTTTGCCGCGTAGTCTGAAATGTTCTCTAAACAACTGTTTTTGGTACAATATTACCCCTAAATAAGGACAAATTTCGCATATTGGCATTTAACAAATATATTGTTTAATGTGTAATTTTGTATTACTTTTTTTAGTCTATATGTTTATTTAAGTGGTTAAAATAATTTTTTATACAATTTATTTGGAATATAAAGATTAAAAACTATATTTGTGCAATCGATTACATTTATTTGTTTTTTTATATTTAATGCATTGATCTTAATGTGCTTGTATTGTAGCGAAAGAGCAAATTATATTACCCAAAAAATATCAATTTTATAATAAACCATTACCATGAATCAAACAGATGCAGTTATTATGAGTCAAACCAAAAAATCAACAGGAAGCTATCGCTGGAGTATATGTGCATTATTATTTTTTGCCACAACAATTAATTACTTAGACAGACAAGTGCTTTCTTTGACATGGAGTGATTTTATTGCGCCTGAATTTCACTGGACAAACAACGATTACGGTAATATAACCGCATTGTTCTCTATATTCTATGCCGTTTCTTTATTGTTTGCCGGGCGTTTTGTGGACTGGCTGGATACTAAAAAAGGATTTCTTTGGGCAATTGGAATCTGGTCACTTGGAGCTTGTTTGCATGCTTTTTGTGGTATTGCGACCGCAGGAATTATTACAGGAAACTGGTTTGTGGGTTTTGAGGGGGCTAAAGAAGCGATTCATCTGGTAAAAGATACCGGATTAGTGATCAATGTAAGTGTTACATTGTTCATATTTGCGCGTTTTGTTTTGGCAGTAGGTGAGGCAGGAAATTTTCCGGCAGCGATTAAAACTACAGCCGAATATTTTCCTAAAAAAGACCGCGCATTTTCAACCAGTATTTTTAATGCAGGTGCTACTGTAGGGGCATTGGCGGCTCCTATATCGATTCCGTTCATTGCAAAATCTTTTGGTTGGGAAATGGCATTTATTATTATTGGAGCTTTAGGTTTCGTATGGATGGGATTTTGGATCTTTATGTATGATAAACCGGAAAAGCATCCCAAAGTAAGTGCTGCTGAGCTTGAATATATTCAGCAAGATGATGTAGCTGATAGTAAAATTGCAGGTTATGTACCTGATAATGTGACTAAAGTCTCTTTTATAGATTGCTTTAAGTACAAACAAACATGGGCTTTTGCTTTTGGTAAATTTATGACAGATGGTGTGTGGTGGTTCTTTTTATTCTGGACTCCCGCTTATTTAAGTTCTGTTTACGGAATGGATTCTACAGAAGCTGCTTTGCCTTTATTCGTTTTGTATATGATTACTTTGCTTTCAATTATTGGAGGCTGGTTGCCAACTTATTTTGTAGAGAAAAAAGGAATGAACCCATACGAAGGAAGAATGAGATCCATGTTGATTTTTGCCTTCTTTCCGTTATTAGCCTTAATTGCACAGCCTTTAGGATATATTAGTTATTGGATTCCCGTAATTATTATTGGTATTGCAGGTGCTGCTCACCAATCATGGTCGGCCAATATTTTTACAACTGTGGGCGATATGTTCCCTAAAAAAGCGATTGCTACCATTACAGGGATTGGTGGTTTGGCAGGAGGTGTGGGATCTACAATAATCAACAAAGGTTCAGGATTATTATTTGACCATGCTAAAGAAACCAATATGGCATTTATGGGCTTTCATGGAATTGAAGCCGGATATTTTATTATTTTCTCTATTTGTGCCGTTTGTTACTTAACAGGCTGGATAGTAATGAAAACTTTGGTGCCCAAATACAGCCCAATTACTAATCTTTAATACTTTGTAATATAACCAAGCTAACTAACCAACTTAAACCAACCCCCAATATGAATCAAGCTAATGCAGCAATCGGTAAATACCGCTGGACTATTTGTAGTTTAGTTTTTTTTGCAACTACTGTTAATTATCTGGATCGAAATGTAATAAGTTACCTGCGACCTTTTTTGGCAGAAGCTTTTCACTGGACACCCGAGCAGGAAGTAATTGATTATTCGAATATTGAGTTGGCTTTTAAGATTGCGTATGCAATGGGAATGTTTGTGGCGGGTGGAATTATAGATAAATTAGGAACAAAATTAGGATATGCAATTGCAACCGGATTGTGGAGTTTAGCTGCGATTGGTCATGCTTTTGCAACCGGAACCGGAGGTTTTTTAATTGCCCGGGTTTTTTTAGGAATTACAGAAGCCGGAAATTTTCCTGCAGCGATAAAAGCAACAGCTGAATGGTTTCCGCAGAAAGAAAGGGCTTTGGCTACTGGTATTTTTAATTCAGGGAGTAATATCGGAGCGATCATTGTTCCGTTATCTGTTCCTTTTATAGCAGAAAATTATGGCTGGCAATGGGCTTTTATTTTAACCGGAATTGTTGGTTTTGTGTGGCTGGGTTTATGGTTTCTTTTTTATGAAGTGCCACAAAAGCAAAAACGTTTGTCTCAGGCAGAACTTGAATATATTACTTCTGATCAGGTCGTTAACGAAGAAGCAGAAGATACAGAAAAAGTTTCATGGTTAAAATTGCTTTCATTTCGTCAGACCTGGGCTTTCGCCATCGGGAAATTACTGACAGATCCTGTTTGGTGGTTTTATTTGTTCTGGTTGCCTGATTTCTTAATGAAACAATATAAACTTACTGCTACTGAGATTATCTGGCCTTGTGCTTTGGTTTATGTTATAGGCAGTATAGGGAGTATTGGCGGAGGCTGGTTGCCATTAAAACTGATTAACAACAACTGGCCGGCTTATAAAGCGCGTAAAACAAGTATGTTGATTTATGCATTTGCTGTTTTGCCTGTTTTATTTTCGCAATATTTAGGCACTATAAATATGTGGTGGGCCATTTTGGTTATCGGATGTGCGGTTTCTGCACATCAGGCCTGGAGCGCCAACATATTTACAACGGTTTCTGATATGTTTCCTAAAAAAGCAACAGCTTCTGTAACCGGAATAGGAGGAATGTTTGGAGCCCTGGGAGGTATCTTACTGACTTTAGTAGTTCAAAAGAACATGTTTGTTTATTATACCAGAATAGGTAAAATAGAAACCGGTTATTTTATCATGTTTTGCATTTGTGGTGCGGCCTATTTACTGGCCTGGCTGATCATGCATATTTTGGTTCCAAGAATGAAAAAGGTAGAATTGTAATTTAGAATCAAAAAAAAATAATAAATTTTAAGGAGGAATATTGGTATTTAGAGATAATAATCTAATTTTGTGCAATCGATTACATTAATTTAAAAATTATGACAAAATATAGTTCAAGATACGCGTCAGGTCCGGAAGCCGTTAAAAAATATGACACTACACAATTAAGAGAAGAATTCTTAATTGATGACTTAATGCAGGAAGACGAAATTGTATTAACGTATTCTCATTACGACCGATACATTGCAGGCTCTGCAGTTCCGGTAAAAGGCGATTTAAAATTAGAAAGTATCGATCCGCTTAAAGCAAGCTATTTTTTAGAGAGAAGAGAAATAGGAATTATTAATGTGGGAGGTAAAGGTTCTGTCGTTGTAGAAGGAACATCGTATGAACTGGGATTTAAAGATGCCTTGTATATCGGTAGCGGGAACAAAGAAGTACTCTTTAAAAGTGATGACAGTAAAAACCCTGCTAAATATTATATTAACTCAGCACCGGCCCATACTACTTATCCAACTGTAAAAGTAAGTTTGACAGAAGCAAATAAATTAGAATTAGGTACTATGGAAACGGCAAATCACCGTACCGTAAACCAAATGATTATTGGAAGCGTGGTAACGACTTGCCAATTGCAAATGGGAATGACAGAATTAAGACCGGGAAGTGTTTGGAATACGATGCCGGCACATGTACACGATCGAAGAATGGAAGTTTATTTCTATTTGGATATTCCGGAAAATCAGGCAGTTTGCCATTTTATGGGGCAACCTCAGGAAACAAGACACATCTGGATGAACAATCATCAGGCCGTTATTTCTCCGCCTTGGTCAATTCACTCAGGTTCAGGAACCAGTAATTATACTTTTATCTGGGGAATGGCCGGTGAGAATTTAGATTACGGAGATATGGATGTTTGCAAAATCACGGATTTAAGATAATAATGATGACAAATTTATTTGATATAAAAGGAAAAGTTGCCCTGATTACAGGAAGTACACACGGACTGGGGATGGCAATGGCAAAAGGATTAGGTGAGGCTGGAGCAACCATTGTAGTGAACGGAAATTCTTCTCAACAAAAAATTGATGATGCTGTGGCATTACTTAAAAGCGAAGGAATAAAAGCAGTAGGTTACAGATTTAATGTAACGGATGAACAGGAAGTTATCACCGCAGTTCAGAAAATTCAAAGTGAAGTGGGGCCAATTGATATCCTGATCAACAATGCAGGAATCATCAAAAGGATTCCGCTAATCGATATGGAAGTGGCTGATTTCAGAGAAGTAATAGATATTGATTTGGTAAGTCCTTTTATTGTTTCCAAGCATGTTGCGAAAGGAATGATCGAAAGAAGACAAGGAAAAATAATCAACATTTGTTCGATGATGAGCGAATTGGGCAGAAATACGGTTTCTGCTTATGCTGCTGCAAAAGGAGGATTGAAAATGCTGACCAAAAATATGGCTACAGAATGGGCAAAATACAATGTTCAGATCAACGGAATCGGACCTGGTTATTTCGCAACTGAGCAAACAAAACCTATCAGAGTCGATGGGCATCCGTTTAACGATTTTATTATTAGTCGTACTCCTGCTGCAAAATGGGGAGATCCGGGTGATTTAGCCGGAGCAGCAATATTTTTATCTTCAAAAGCAAGTGATTTTGTTAATGGTCATATTTTATATGTAGATGGTGGGATCCTGGCTACAATTGGTAAACCATCAAACGAAGAATAATTCTCAATTATATTTAAAAAGACATGAGCGCAAATCAAACATTCATAAACGATAACTTTTTACTTGAAAATAAATTCGCAGAAGAGTTATACCACAATTACTCTAAAAACCAGCCTATCATAGATTATCACAATCACCTGAACCCTCAGTTTATTGCCGAAGATAAAATTTTTGATACTATCACACAGGTTTGGATCAACGGAGATCACTACAAATGGCGTGCAATGCGTACGTTAGGAATCAATGAGCAATTTGTAACCGGAAACGGATCAGATAAAGAGAAGTTTATGAACTGGGCAAAAACAGTTCCGTATACCATGCGTAATCCTTTATACCACTGGACGCATTTAGAATTAGCCCGTTATTTTGATATCTACGATTTACTAAATGAAAAATCGGCAGAAAAAATTTATATCGAAACAACTGAGAAAATTAATTCTCAGGCATACAGCACACAAAACCTGCTTAAAAAAGTAAACGCTGAATTGGTTTGTACTACCGAAGACCCGATTGATAGTTTAGAGTTTCACCAGAAACTGACTAAAAATCCAATTGGAACTAAAATGAGTACCGCTTTCAGACCTGATAAAGCCATCTTAATTTCTAATGATGGTTATAATGCATATCTGGACACATTAGGGGATGTGTCCGGTATTGCAATTCATAACTATACTGATTTGCTTAGCGCATTAAGAAACCGAATTGAGTTTTTCAATCAAAACGGTTGTAAACTTAGTGACCACGGTTTAGATCAGATTTATTTTGAAGATTTTACGGAAAGTGAAGTAACGGCAATTTTCAAAAAGAAAAGAGAAAACAGAATTATAACTCCTGAAGAAGGATTGAAATTTCAAAGTGCCATTTTGCAATTTTTATCAGAAACCTATCATGAATTTGGTTGGGTGCAGCAATTTCACTTAGGTGCATTACGTAATAATAATGCTCGTATGCACAGTATTTTAGGTCCGGATACCGGTTGGGATTCTATTGGCGATTATCCACAGGCTCAAAAATTATCAGGCTTTTTAAATGCTTTAGACAGTAAAGATAAATTGACTAAAACCATTATTTACAACTTAAATCCTGCTGATAATGAAGTAATGGCAACTATGATTGGAAATTTCAATGACGGAAGCGTTCGCGGAAAAGTACAATTTGGTTCAGGCTGGTGGTTTTTAGATCAGAAAGACGGTATGACGAAACAATTAAATGCCCTTTCAAACATGGGATTAATTAGCTGTTTCGTTGGAATGCTGACCGATTCAAGAAGCTTCTTGTCTTTCCCGAGACACGAATATTTCAGACGTATTTTATGTAATTTGCTTGGAGACGAAATCAAACGCGGAGAATTACCAAATGATATGGAATGGATAGGGAAATTGGTTTCTGATATTTCTTATAACAATGCAAAAGAATATTTCAAATTCTAATAGTACTAAACCATAAGAGATTAAGGTTTAGTACTAAAGCTTATTTTTTTTGAACTATTGAGATATTAAGATTTATTAAGAGTAAAGTTTAAATATTGAAAAAAATTAAAAGTAAGGCGATTGAAATAGCAGGCATGTTTTATTTTTTTAAAGTATTGCAGTCATTGTAATTCTTTTTAGATGTCGCAAAAAAAATAATCATTTAGAAATTAAGAAACAAAACTTAATTTTTCTTAATTTCTAAATGGTAAAAAAAAGAAAATTTACGGGTAAAACAATAAAAACAATATGAGTAAAGTAGTTGCATTCGGAGAAATTATGTTACGTCTTTCGACAGAGAGGCATTTGCGTTTTTCGCAATCTGCAGCATTTGGAGCTTCTTATGGAGGAGGTGAATTTAATGTTTGTGTGTCTTTGGCGAATTATGGTGTAAATGCAGAATTTGTAACAAGATTACCTGATAACGAAATTGGTGTTTCGGCATTAAAAGAAATGCGAAAAATGAACGTTGAGTCCAAAAACATAGTTTACGGAGGCGAGCGTTTAGGAATTTATTTTCTGGAAACCGGTGCAGGAACACGTGGCAGTAACGTAGTTTACGACCGTGCGCACAGTTCGATGGCAACTATTGAAAAAGGTACAATTGACTGGGAGAAAGTATTAACAGGTGCTGATTGGTTTCATTGGAGTGGTATTACTCCGGCGATTTCTGAAAGTGCTGCCGAAGCCTGTTTAGAAGCTATTAAAGTAGCTCATAAACTTGGAATTACCATTTCATGCGACTTGAATTACCGTTCAAAATTATGGCAATATGGCAAAACACCAAGTGATGTTATGCCTGAAATGTTGAAATACAGCAATGTTATTCTGGGAGATATTGATACAGCATATTTTATGTTGGGAATCCCTAAAGTGAACCCAAATTATCAGGATGAAAAATCGCTTCCGGTTCTATATACGAAGTTATTTGATTTGATTCCGAATTTAAAAACGGTAGCCACAACTTTGCGTTATTCTGTTAGTGCATCGCACCAAAGAATAGGCGGTATTTTATTTGACGGGAAAGCCATTTATCAGGCAGCTGTGAAAGAAGTAACTCCGGTTGTAGACAGAGTAGGAAGCGGGGACGCTTTTATGGGCGGATTGATTTACGGATTGCAGCAATATCAGAATAACCATCAGAGAGCATTGGATTTTGCTGTGGCGGCTTGCTGCTTAAAACACACCATTTCAGGAGATTATAATCTGGTTACTTTAAAAGAAGTTGAAAATATGATTGATGGCGATGGTTCTGCATTAGTATCAAGATAATTAAAATAAGATGGCAAAATATTCAAGAATAGAAGTGGCATTACAAATGAAAGAAAACGGTATGGTTCCGTTGTTCTTTCATTCAGATCTGGAAATTAGTAAAAAAGTATTAAAAGCTTGTTATGATGGTGGTTCCCGATTAATGGAGTTTACAAGCAGAGGCGATTTTGCCCACGAAGTTTTTGGGGCTCTAAACAAATATGCTTTGGCAGAATTGCCGGGAATGATGTTGGGAGTTGGTTCTGTAACAGATGCTGCTGCAGCTTCATTGTATATGAGTTTAGGAGCTAATTTTATCGTAACTCCGGTTTTTAGAGAAGATATTGCAATAGCCTGTAACCGTCGTAAAGTATTGTGGTCACCAGGCTGTGGAACTTTAACTGAAATTGCAAGAGCAGAAGAATTAGGTTGCGAAATTGTAAAATTATTTCCAGGCGATATTTATGGACCAGAATTTATAAAAGCCATAAAAGGCCCGTGTCCGTGGACGAATATAATGCCAACGGGAGGGGTTTTACCAACTGTAGAAAGTTTGACATCCTGGTTAAATGCCGGTGCCACCTGTGTGGGGATCGGATCGCAGTTAATTTCAAAAGACATACTCGATAACAAGGATTTTGACGGTTTAAAAAACAAAGTAAGTCAGGTGCTTGAGATCATCAAAAATATTAGAAAATAAATAAGGAGTAATCATGCCAATTCCTTATTTAAGATTGCGTTTTTTTTAGATTTTAGAGATTGTAATTGAGCATTACGCTTGCTAAATAAAACTTGTCACTCCTCACAGCAAGTTTTATTTCCTCACACAAGTGTAATGTTTCTTTTACAAGTTCAGAAAAGATTCAGAAAAGAGAATAAGGTATTTTAATGTGATTATGGATAACACTTTAAAGAAGAATTAAAAATGGAAAAAATAAACAGATCAAACTCGGGGTTTTCAAATAAACTTCCTATAAAAATAGTGCAATTTGGAGAAGGTAACTTTTTAAGGGCCTTTGTAGAATATGCGTTTCAAAAGTTAAATCAGGAAGCTGATTTTAATGCAGGAATTGCAGTTGTACAACCTATTGACAAAGGTTTGGTAAACATGATCAACGCTCAGGACGGTTTATATACTTTGTTTATGAAGGGCGTGAAAAAAGGAGAGGAAATTCAGGAAAAAGAATTGATTACCAATATTGTAAAAGCAATCGATCCTTATGCTTCTTTTCAGGAGTATCTGGCTTTGGCGAAAGAAGAAGAATTGGCTTTTATAATTTCAAATACTACTGAAGCCGGTATCGAATATATTGCTTCAGACTTACCTACAATGCAGCCGCCTGTATCTTTTCCTGCAAAATTAACCGTACTTTTACATGAAAGATTCAAACATTTTAATGGAGCTGCAGATAAAGCATTAACGATTATTCCTTGTGAGTTAATCAATCATAATTCAGATACTCTAAAAGAGATTGTTTTAAAATATGCTGCTGACTGGAAATTGGAAACTGAATTTGTTTCCTGGTTAACTAACAGCTGTTCATTTCACAATACACTTGTAGATAGAATTGTACCCGGATATCCAAAAGATCAAATTGAAGAATACAACAGTCAGTTAGAATACAAAGATGACTTAATTGTAAGTGCCGAAAGTTTCTTTTTATGGGTAATCGAAGGCGATGATACTTTAAAAGCAAAACTTCCGTTTGAAAAAACAGGATTAGATGTAAAAATTGTGGCCGATATGCAGCCTTACCGTACGCGTAAAGTGAGAATCTTAAACGGGGCACATACAGCAATGGTACCGTTTTCATTGCTTTATGGTAATGAAACCGTAAAAGAAACAGTGGATAATGCTTTTACAGGAGATTTTGTAAACAAAGCTGTTTTTGATGAAATTAATGAAACATTAAACATGGATAAAGCGGAATTAGCGAGTTTCTCTGAAGAAATTCTGGACCGTTTTAGAAACCCGTTTATCAAACATTTATTGTCTTCAATCGCATTGAATTCGATTTCAAAATTCAAAGTACGTGTATTGCCAAGTTTAACGGGATATGTGGCTATTCATCACAAACTTCCTGCTCATTTAACATTTGCATTTGCTGCTTTGATTCGTTTTTATAAAGGGACATGGAAAGGGGAAAGTTTACCGGTTAATGATAGTGAAGATATTGTTTCTTTCTTTGATGGACTTTGGAAATCTGATGATTATGAGAAAATAGCGAGGCTTACTTTGCAAAATAAAAGCTTCTGGGACGAAGATTTAACGCTTGTTCCTGGTTTAACAAAAGCAATTACAACAGCATTAGAAGAAATTGATGCAAACGGAATAGAAAATGGTTTTGCCAATTTTCAAAAACAAATAAATACAATAACTCAGAAAGTTTAGTTATGGCAACGCAAAAAAAATTAATAAAAGTTCACCCTACTGATAATGTAGCGGTAGCTTTGGTAAACCTTTCAGCAGGCGAAGTGATACACTTTGAAGGGGAGGATGTTACCGTGGAGACGGATGTAAAGATGAAGCATAAAATTGCCATGGTCCCTTTTAATATAGGGGACAGGATTATTATGTACGGTGTTTTGGTTGGAAAAGCAAGTGCCAGAATCGAAAGAGGAGGATTGCTTTCAACTGCAAATGTAAAACATGAAAGCGATAAAGTAACCGGTAAAACGGAAACTATTGGCTGGACGGCTCCCAATATTGACAAATGGAAGGACAGAACATGGCAGGGCTATCATAGAGAAGACGGACAGGTTGGAACTGAGAATGTCTGGTTGTTTTTTCCGTTAGTATTTTGTGAAAACAGAAATATCGAAATCTTAAAAGATATTTTTGAGAAAGAATTGATGAAGCCGAAAGAAAACGATTATCAATTGTTACTTCGTTCTTTAGTAAAAACAGAAACAGGTGGCGCAGGAAATGAAGCGGCTTCAAATGATGCTAATTTATTTAATAATATCGAAGTAAAATTCATTACACATCAGGGAGGCTGCGGTGGTATTCGTCAGGATTCTCATAGTCTGGCTAAATTGTTGGCAGGTTATGTAAACAATCCAAACGTGGCCGGGGCAACAGTATTGAGTTTAGGGTGTCAGAACCTGCAGATTCAGATCTTTAAAGACGCTTTAGATGCGATAAATCCAGATAGTAAAAAACCTGTTTTGATTTACGATCAGCAGCAAATAGGAACTATTGAAACGATGCTTAGCAGTGTAGTAAAAGATACTTTTGAAGCGATTAAAAAAGCCAACGAAATAAAAAGAGAGCCAGCCCCATTGTCTAAATTAAGAATTGGTTTAGAATGTGGTGGTTCTGACGGATTCTCAGGAATTTCTGCAAATCCAACATTAGGAGTTACTTCGGATTTATTGGCAGCTTTAGGAGGAACTACTATTCTTTCTGAATTCCCTGAATTATGCGGGGTAGAACAGGAATTAGTAAACCGTTGTGTAGAAGATGAAGGTGGTAAAAGATTCTTAGACCTAATGCAGTGGTATGAAAAAACAGTGGTGGATGCAGGTTCAGGATTTGATATGAACCCATCGCCAGGGAACATTAAGGATGGTTTGATTACAGATGCAATGAAATCTGCAGGTGCTGCTAAAAAAGGAGGAACTTCTCCCATTACAGGAGTATTTGATTACGGTGAATACATTACTACACCCGGTTTAACTTTACTTTGTACGCCTGGAAACGACGTTGAATGTACTACTGCTATGGTTGGTTCAGGAGCAAATATGGTATTGTTTACTACAGGATTAGGAACTCCAACAGGAAATCCAATTGCACCCGTTGTAAAAATCTCGTCCAACACGCAATTAGCTACCAAAATGTCTGATATCATTGATATTGATACGGGAGGAATTATTACCGGTGAAAAATCAATCGATGAAATGGCTGATGAAATGTTAGAATTTATCATAGATGTTGCAAGTGGTACAATCAAAACCAAAGCAGCGATCTTAAATCAAAACGATTTTATTCCCTGGAAAAGAGGAGTATCGCTATAAGGTTTTTGCCTTATAAGTTATATAAAGTTTATTTTAGTACAAGTTATACTGGAAATAGACCTAAAGCCAAAAGGCAGTTCTAGAAAGAGCTGCCTTTTTTATTAACTAACAATATATAGATCTAAATGAACTAAAAAAGAACTAGAAAGTAGTTCTGGAGGATGATTTACGAATGTGTAATTCAGGGGCAAGAACAACCTTTTTTTCGATTTTGATAGTATCGGTTTTATCAACCTGCTCTAAGAATACACGAGCAGACATTTTTCCCATTTCAAGTGGCGACTGATCTACAGAAGTGATCGATAATTCCATAAATTTGGTAAACGGCTCGTTACTAAAGCCTGCTACACAAAACTCTTTTGGAATGCTGATGTTTCTTTCTTTTAATTCCTGGATCGCTCCTAAAGCAGCAAAGTCACTCGAAGAAAAAATAGCATCAGGCGGAGTGGGCAATTTTAACAAAGTATCAACAGCTTCTTTACCTGCATCAACCATACTTTTAACCGGAATAACGTATTCTTCTTTAAAAGTCATCCCGTTGTCTAATAAAGCCTGTTTGTATCCTAAAAACCTGTTTTTAAATATTTCAAGCGATTGATCTCCTGATAAATGAGCAATGCACCTGCAGCCTTCCTTGATTAAATGTTCTGTAGTTAAATACCCGCCTCTGAAGTCATTAATGGTAACGGAACTAACGCCATCAATATGTTTACTTCTGTCAAAAAATATTAAGGGAACATTTTTTTGCAATACATTCTGAAAAGCACCATCATTTTCGCCAGTCACATCTGTAACCGACATTATAATGCCATCGACCTGAGCATCGATAAGGGTATATAAATTTTCATTTTCTCTTTTTGTACTTTCATGTGTCTGGCAAATAATTACCTGATAACCATGAGGGTGCAGTTCTTCCTCAATCCCTCTGATGACAGAGGCGAAGAAATTACTGTCGATACGAGGAACAATAACACCGATATTATTACTTCGACCACTTTTTAAAGCCAGTGCCAGTTTGTTTTGCTTATAGTTCATCGAAGCAGCGGTTTTAATAACCAGCTCACGTGTGCTTTCTTTTATCTTGGGGTTGTTATTTAACGCCCTTGAAACCGTAGCCGCAGTGATATTCAATTTCTCAGCAATATCGTAAATGGTTATTTTTTCGCTCATTAAAAAAGATTTTTCAAATTAATTATAGACAAAAATACATTTTTTTTTATAACGTTACACAAATTGTTATCGATTACCATAATTTATAATTAAAACGTTTTCGGTTATACAATGATAATAAATTATATGTTTTTTTACATTAAGTGTAATTATAATTCCTAATAAAAATTAAATATATAATTAATTTCTAAATAAATTTGGTGCAATGGAACTTATTTTATATTTTCGTGTAATCGATTACATCAATGCATTGTTTTGAATATCAAACAATAAATACAGTTATAAATGATTGCAAATAAGATTATAACGTTTAAGTCCATTTCAATTTTGAGCGTAATTGCTTTAATGGGTTTGTCTTGCGCGAAACAAATCACTGCTGTTTCCGAATCTGATCCATGGAAAAAAAAGGAATTAATCATCAAAAACATTCCTCAGACCCACTTCTCTGATAAAATCTACAATATTGTTGAATTTGGGGCTGTAGCGGATGGAAAAACACTGAATACTGTGGCTTTTGAAAAAGCTGTAAAAGCCTGTTCTCAAAATGGCGGAGGTCAGGTTTTGGTTCCGGATGGTAAATTTTTAACAGGTGCAATACATTTAGAAAGTAATGTGAATTTGCATTTGGCAGATCATGCCGAAATTCTTTTTAGCCTTAATACAAAAGATTATCCTATAGTGCATACTTCGTTTGAAGGAACAGAGCTTATGAATTATTCTCCCCTTATTTATGCTAAAAATAAAACTAATGTTGCCATAACAGGAAAAGGAATTCTTAACGGTCAGGCAGATCACACTAATTGGTGGATCTGGTCCGGAGGAAAAGATTACGGATGGAAAAAAGGAATCCCATCTCAAAATGATCCTCAAAATCGTGAGGTACTGGTTGATATGGCCGAAAAAAATATTTCGGTTTCAGAAAGGATTTTTGGAGACGGACGTTATTTACGCCCAAATTTCATTGAGTTTTTTGAATGTAATACCGTTTTAGTAAAAGATATCACAGTAATCAATTCGCCATTTTGGATTTTACATCCCCTAAAATCTAACAATATCATTATTGATGGAGTAACTGTAAACAGCCATGGACCAAATAATGACGGTTGCGATCCCGAATACTCCCAAAATATACTCATCAAAAACTGCATATTTAACACCGGCGATGATTGTATTGCAATAAAAGCAGGACGTGATGCTGACGGAAGAAGAGTGGCTATACCAAGTAAAAATATTATAGTTCAAAATTGCAAAATGATTGACGGACACGGCGGAGTTGTTATTGGAAGTGAAATCTCGGCAGGGGTCAACAATGTTTTTGTTGAAGATTGTATAATGGATAGTCCGAATCTGGATCGCGCCATTCGAATTAAAACAAATTCAAGAAGGGGCGGAATTATAGAAGATGTTTACGTAAGAAATCTGGAAGTCGGAACTGTAAAGGAATGTGTGTTACGAATTACAATGTTTTACAATGTATATGGTTCTCAAACCGGGAATTTTATACCAATAGTAAGAAACATTAGCCTTGAAAATGTAAAAGTAAAAAATGGAGGAAAATATAGCGTCTGGGCTGATGGTTATGAACAATCACCAACAGAAAATATTACGCTTAAAAACGTCGTAGTTCAAAAAGTAGACTCGATTTACTCCTTAAAAAATGTAAAGAATATCAATTTTATAAATACCTATGTGAATGAGAAAAAAGTAGAAGCAATTAAAAACTAAAAAAAAAATCAATTAACCAAACTATTTAAACCAAACTATGAATACCAAACAACTATTAAAGAAAAGAATAAAATACAATGGTGTATTTTTATTTTTCCTGACTTTCCTGTTGAGCAGCACTATAAATGCTCAATCGACTGTAGTAGAAGGGAAAATCACAGATGCTGCCGGATTATCATTACCGGGAGTAAACATTCAGGAAAAAGGAACTAAAAACGGTACTTCTACAGATTTTGAAGGAAGTTTTAAAATTAATGTAACAAACAGTAAAGCTATTTTAGTGATTAGCTATTTAGGCTTTCAGACACAAGAAGTAAGCGTTGCCGGAAAGGCCAGAGTAAATGTTAGTCTTTCAGAGCAATCCAACTCACTTAATGAAGTGGTGGTGGTAGGTTACGGATCTGTAAAGAAAACAGATCTTACCGGTTCTGTCAGTACGATTAGTGCGGCAACCATTACCGAAAGAAATACAACAAGTGCCTTAGAAGCAATTCAGGGAAGTACGCCTGGAGTTCAGATTTCATCCAGTTCAGGACGTGTGGGCGATGGATTTAAAGTAGTGATTAGAGGTAATAATTCATTATTAGCAGATTCCAGTAATCCAAATGTACTGGGTTCATCTCCTTTGTATGTGGTTGATGGAGTGCCGATGGACGGAATTGACTTTTTGAATCCACAGGATATTGCCAGAATGGATGTTTTGAAAGATGCTTCATCAGCGGCAATTTATGGATCGAGAGGTTCAAATGGGGTTATCATTGTGACCACAAAAAGCGGAATAAGCGCTAAACCAGGTATCAATGTAACTTTTGATTCTTCTTACGGTACAAAAACAGCAGCAAGATTACCGGAAATGATGAATGGTGCAGAATGGTGGAAATTTCACCAGGTTGCCTATATGAGTGCTACACCTTTAACTCAAACGCCTTCGCAACTTGCGGCATTAGCAGGAAATCAAAGTCCTTTATTAGTATCTCGCGCTAATAGTGGCTATAACTTTGACTGGTACGATGCAGTACTAAAACCAGGTATGACACAAAACAACTACTTAAATATTGCAGGACGTTCAGACTCCGGCTTAAGCTATAATTTAGGTTTTGGTATACAAAGTGATGAAGGATTGATTGATAATGACGGAACGGATAAATATTCTTTCAAATTAGGCTTAAATCATAAAATAAACGATAAATTCTCTACAGGAGCTAACGTTACCATCGCTCATGTTGATACCCAATTAGGAAGTGATTTGGCTATGCAGGATGCTTTCAGGCTGAGCCCGCTAATGTCACCTTGGGCTGTTAATGCTGCAGGAAACGAGCAAGTAGGTACTTTATTTTTCCTGCCTGGAAAACTGACTTATCCTGATGGTTCGTGGGCAATTAACAAAACAAGTACTGTAAATCCGTTAATGGAGATTGCTAATTCATCCCAGACAGAAAAAACATGGCAGACTGTTGGAAATGCTTATATGCAATACCAGCCTTTAAAATGGTTAACATTCAAAACAACATTTTCTGCAGGAATTCAAAATACAACTACAAGTACTGCTTACTCAGCACAAACGAATGCAGGTGTAACTTTAAATGGTAAAAATTCGGCATCGATTAAAACGTTCAACAATTTTAATTATACCTGGGATAACCAGATTGATTTAAAACATACTTTTAACGAAGTACACGATTTTAGTTTACTATTATTACAGAGTTCCTATTCGAATGTAGATGAAAACTCCTATATGTATTCTAACAATCAGCCTTTTGATGTAGGATCTAATAATATGGGGTCAGGTGTTCAGACCAGTTATAATTTAACTTCAGGATATGCAAAGAATACTTTAAGTTCTTATGCTGTTCGTTTGAACTATACTTTTAAAGATAAATATTTATTGACAGCATCTAACAGATGGGATGGTTCATCTGTTTTATCAGCCGATAATAAATGGCAAAGTTTCCCATCTGTAGCTTTAGGCTGGAAAATTAGTAAGGAATCATTCTTAGCGGATAATGCTGTAATTTCTGATTTGAAGCTGAGAGCGAGTTTAGGATATACCGGAAACGATAATGTTGCCCCTTATACTTCACAAGCTTTATTAAATCAGCAAACTTTTTATGCAAACGGCGCAAATGTAGTATCGGGATGGCAATCTGAAAATTTAGCAAATCAGAACCTAACCTGGGAAAAAACAAGAGAGATCAATTTAGGTGTTGATTTTGGTTTTTTAAGAAACAGAATTACAGGTAGTGTAGATGTTTATGACAGATTATCGGATGATTTGATTTACAAACAACAATTGCCATTAGAAACAGGATGGAAAAATACTTTTGCCAATGTTGGATCGGTTAGTAATAAAGGAATCGAGGTTTTATTAACCACTAAAAACATAAAATCTAAAAATGTGAACTGGGAAACGACTTTCACTTTTACTAAAAACGTAAACAAGTTAGAGTCTATCTACAATCAGGATAGAGTAAGTGATATTGGAAATAAACTGATCTTAGGTTCAGAAATAAATCCAAACTACAATTACGTTTATGATGGTGTATGGCAGGAAAGCGAAGCAGCTCAGGCAGCAGCTTACGGTATGGCTCCGGGTCAGGCAAGACCAAAAGATTTAAACGGAGACGGTAAATTTAATGCTGATGACAGACAAGTAATTGGTAATGCAAATCCGGAATGGCAGGGAAGTTTATATTCTAAGTTAACTGTTGGCCAATTTGATTTTAATTTCTCTGTGATTACAAGTCAGGGACAAACAGTATTAAGTACTTTTCACCAAAATTTTGCCGACGTAAGTGATCGAGGTCGTCAAAAAATTAAAATGGATTATTTTATTCCAACAAACGGAACAGGTATTGAAGCCAATGCGAACAATACAAATCCAAGACCTGGTCCTGTTGCCACAGGTGCAGGTGCTTACTGGACTTCTTTGTTTGGTTTCTATAGAGATGCCTCTTATGTTAAGATTAAAAATATCTCTTTAGGATACACTTTCAATTCAGATTTACTTAAAAAATTAAAAATGAGTAATCTAAGAATTTATGTAAATGTTTTAGACCCATTTGTATTTACAAACTTTGACGGATATGATCCGGAATGGGCAGGTTCAAATTTTGGTATTAACCGTCCTGCATCTGTTACAACGCAATTGGGCTTAAGTGTTAAATTTTAATAAGATATAAAATGAAAAAGATAATATTAATTTTAGGAGTAATCATGACTACTTTTAGTTCATGTAGTGACTATATTGAAGAAGAAAGTGTTTCTAATGTACCTGCTGACGAAACGTATAAAACAGCATCCGGATTTCAGTTATTAGTAAACTCAGACTATGCAAGACTGAAAGGAATTTATGGAGGAAATCCATGGTTGTTTGAATCCGGTACAGATATGTATGCCGAAGGAAGAACGCCTGAACCAGCCGGTATAAGCCAATATACGTTGTTGATTCCGTCTGCAGTTAATGTCGATGATTTGTATATTTCATGTTATCAGCAGATTCAGTCTGTAAACAAAACAGTATATTATTCGACGGTAACAGAACAAACAGCTAATTTAAATACCCTGGTTGGTGAAGCAAAATTTTTGAGAGCCAACGCTTATTTTTTATTAGTTCAGACTTATGGAGGAGTTCCCATTGTTTTGGATAACATTACTTCAGCAGTTTTATCTTTTAAAAGAAACACAGCAGAAGAAGTGTATACCCAGATTATAGCAGATTTAGAAGCTTCTCTGGCCAGTGTAGGCACAACCGCTTACGCAACGGGAGGAAGAGTAAATAAAAGAGCCGTAAACGATTTATTGGCAAAAGTGTATTTAACCAGAGGATATGAAACTTTTGGTACTCCGGCTGATTTTACAAAAGCAGCTGCGTATGCGGATGCTGCAATCGCGGGGCAAGCCTTAAATATCGCTTTTGATCAATTGTTCAAGCCAGGAAATGACTTAAATGCAGAAACTATTTTTTCTGTTCAATATGATAAAGCATCCACAAGTACAGATCCAACAAAATTAGGAAACAATCAGTTTTACTATTTCAGTTCTTATTTAGGAGGTGCAGAAACAGGAGCGCCATTAAGAAGTTATAATTTATGTCCGACAGATTATGCTTTAGGGTTATATGAAAAAGGAGATAAAAGATGGGATGCTACCTTTATGACAGAAATTCTGGAAGGTCCCGAAACAACAAATGGAGTTACAAAAACAATTTTATATTATCCATATTACAGAAGTACAACTCCGGCAACACTAAAAGTAAGACATTTCTATGAGCCAAAATGGTTTACAGCAGCCGATAGGGCAGCATGGAATACAGCAAATGCGTCCAGAAAATCAGCCACATTTGTATATCATCCCTGGGGAGAATATTCGGCAGCACATACTTTAATCCAAAATCTGGACTGTTATACGATTCCGGTTAAGAAATTTGATGATCCGGATCCAACAACACCATCAAGTACAGGACCCGTAAGTACAAGAGATATTATCGTATCAAGATTGGGAGAAACGTATTTAGTAGCAGCAGAGGCTTATTTAAAAGCAGGGAATGCACAAACAGGTTTAGATCGTTTAAACGAGGTAAGAAGAAGAGCAGGTGTAGCAAATGCCCTAATCGGAGAATTTAATATCAATTATATCTTAGACGAAAGAGGAAGAGAGTTATTGGGAGAATACAAACGCTGGTTCGATTTAAAACGTACCGGTACATTAGTAGACAGAGCTTCGGCCTATAATTATAAAATCAAGGCAGCAAATTTTGTGGGAGTAGACGGTAAACTTAAAATTTTAAGACCAATACCACAAACGGCGCTGGATTTAAATCAAAATAAGGATTTTCCTCAGAATCCTGGTTATTAGTAATTTGATAATTTATTGAGGTTAAGTTTTTTTTGAAGAAGTTAAAAAGGAGTCCGATCCCTGAATCGGGCTCCTTTCTTAACTAAAAAACAGATTGATTTTAATGCGAAAAGTTGTATTCATTTTATTGTTTTATTCCTGCGTTGTTTCAGCGCAGCATACCTATAGTGTCGATACATCGTACACTGTAAAAAGTACTTACGATAAATTAATTAAAAAATTTCCGTCGATTACCATTCCTGTTAGCAGTAAAAGCAAGAATGTTGACCCCATCATGGATATCGTTTATTTTAAAAAAAATGAAAGAACATTACATATTGATGCTTTTATCAATCAGGCAAAAAAGAAAAATCCTGCTGTAATCCTGATTCATGGCGGTGGATGGCGATCCGGAAATAAAAACCAGATGAACCTTTTAGCACAGGAAATCGCTTCAAAAGGATATTCGTGTTTTACAATAGAGTACAGATTATCGCTAGAGGCAAAATATCCGTATGGAGTTTATGATGTTAAAAATGCAATTAAATTTATAAAAGATAACGCAAAGAAATTCAAGGCAGATCCGGACAAAATTGCAGTTTTAGGATGTTCTTCGGGAGGTCAAATGGCAGCTTTGATTGGTACTACAAACGGAAATTCAGCTTTTGATGATCCTTTAAATAAAAGCAAATCAACATCAAAAGTAAATGCGATTATTAATGTAGATGGTATTTTAGCCTTCAGGCATCCGGAATCTTCAGAAGGAGATATGGCATCGTTTTGGCTTGGAGGTTCTTATGAAGAAAAAACAGACAACTGGAAACAGGCATCGGCATTAAATCACACCGATAAAAATACACCTCCCATATTGTTTATCAATAGCAGTATTCCGAGGTTTCATGCGGGAAGAGATGATATGATTGCGATTTTAAATCAGTATAAAATTTACAGTGAGGTACATACGATAGAAAATTCGCCACATTCGTTTTGGTTTTTTCAGCCTTGGTTCGATGAAACGGTAAAGTACACCACGCAATTTTTGGATAAAATATTTAAATAAAAAAAAGGAGAACAAAGAGCTGCCCCATCTGGTACCGGGGCGATAGCAAACAGGCGAAGCAAATCTGCGTAAAAAAAGAGTAGCACATAAAAAAAATAAAATTTATATAGACACAAACAAGCCATCATTCATCATTTTGAATCAATTATGCTGAAGGCAATCGGAGTGGTAAAAATAAACTCAAAAGGTTAAATACAATTTAATGATGAAACCAGCTTTTATAAAAAACAATTTCAGCAAATGTATGATTGCTTTACTATTGATTATCACTAGTAAATCGATGGCACAAAGTACTGAGAAAACAATGTTACCTGATAATTTAAAATGGTCGGAACGAACAGCGCTTACCATCCTGAATAAATACCCAAAAGCCTGGCAAATCGACGGTACCGAAAAACCAAAATGGGATTATAAAATGGGATTGGTATTATCGGCTTTTGAAAAATTGTATCAAAAAACAAACAATGAAAAGTATTTTAATTACATCAAAGAGTACGCTGATGAAATGATCGATGCTGATGGAAATATCAAAAAATATGATATAAAAGAATACAATATTGATTGTGCAAATCCGGGAAAATTACTTTTTACTTTATATGATAAAACAAAAGACAATCGCTATTTAAAAGTAGTTCAACAATTAAGAACTCAGCTGGAAAGTCAGCCAAGAACGGTAAGTGGCGGATTTTGGCACAAACAAATTTATCCTAATCAAATGTGGATTGATGGTTTGTATATGGCGGAACCTTTTTATACCCAATATACAGTTAAGTATGAAAATGGAAAAGCGCTGGATGATATTGCCAGACAATTTGAATTGGTACAAAATCATTTGGTGGATCAAAAAACAGGTTTGGTATATCATGCCTGGGATGAAAGCAAAGAAATAGCCTGGGCAAATAAAGAAACAGGGACATCGCCAACAATCTGGGGACGTGGAATTGGCTGGTACATGATGGCTTTGGTAGAAACACTGGATTATTATCCAAAGACAAATAAAAATTATAAAACGCTCGTAGGCTATCTGAATCAAATTGCCAAAAGCGCCGATCAGCATAAAAGTGCATCAGGTTTATGGTACCAGGTCGCCGATAAACCAGAAATGACAGGTAATTATCTGGAATCTTCGTCTTCAGGCATGATTATTTATGCTTTGGCAAAAGGGGCAGATAAAGGATATTTAAATTCAAATTTTAAAAAGACTGCTCAAAAATCATTCAATGCTTTTGTAAAAGAGTTTGTTAAAAAAGACGATAAGGGAGAGATTGTAATTTCAAACGTCTCATCGAATGTAGGCTTAGGCGGAAAACCATTTCGGGACGGAACCAATCAATATTATATCAACAGCAAAACAAAAGACAATAGCTCGCCTGCATTAGCGGCATTTTTGTTAAGCGCAATCGAACTGAATAAATAATCGCAAAGTATTTTGAAAATGATAAAAAACAGGACTTATACCGTTTCAATCCTACTTATAGGCGTGATTCTGTTTTCGATAACTAAAATGAAGGCTCAGGAAACCGCAAAGAAAGAAGTCGTAATTTCTGCTGCTTTAAAATGGTCAGAACGAATGGCACTTTCTATTATGAAACGTGACCCAAAAGCGTGGCAAATCGATAATAACGAAAAACCAAAATGGGATTATAAACTCGGATTGGTCACGATGTCTTTTCAGGAACTTTACAAAAAAACAAACAATCCTGTTTATGCCAATTACGTAAAAGAATATGGAGAGACAGTGATTAATAGTTTTGGAGAAATCATGAATTATAAACTGGAAGATTATAATATTGATTATGTAAATGCCGGAAAAATACTTTTCGAACTGTACAAAACAACAAAAGACAATCGTTATCTGGTTGCCATGCAAACGTTAAGAAAGCAGCTGCAAACACATCCCAGAACAAATTCAGGCGGATTTTGGCACAAAAAAATCTATCCGTATCAAATGTGGCTCGACGGGTTGTACATGGGGACACCATTTTATGCCCGTTACACAGTAGAATTTGATAAAGGCAAAGATTTAGATGATGTTGCCAAACAGTTTGAGGAAATCCATTTACACACCATCGACAAAAAAACAGGATTGCTTTTTCATGCCTGGGACGAAAGCAAACAAATGCCCTGGGCAAACAAAGAAACAGGAACCTCACCCAATTTTTGGTCCCGTTCTATTGGATGGTACATGATGGCTTTGGTAGATGTTCTGGATTATATGCCAAAAGAGCATCCCAAAAGAAAAGAGCTTATACAGTATCTGAATGAAATTTCAGCAGCAGTTGCAAAATATCAGGATCCATCGGGATTGTGGTTTCAGGTAACAGATTCAGGAACCAAAGACGGAAATTATCTGGAAGCATCAGGATCAGAAATGTTTGTTTATGCTTTTGCAAAAGGCGTAAAAAAAGGATATTTACCACAAGGTTATAAAAAACGGGCAGAAAAGGGTTTTGACGGAATAATTAATAAATTAGTCACAGTAGATCCTGACGGCGAAATTCATATTACACAGGTTTGCGCCAGCGCCGGATTGGGAGGAAATCCGTATCGTGATGGTTCTTATGAATATTATATTAAAGAAAAAATTAAAATAGATAACTCGCATGGGCTGGGGCCTTTTATCCTGGCAGCACTGGAATTAGAAAAATAGTAGAATTTAAATATATTTTAAAATGAAAAAGAATAGAAGACAAGGTTATTTTACGTCGCTTATGCTAATTTGTTTAATGGCTTTTACCAGCTGTAAAGTGATTTCACAAGAGCCTGCAAAGAAAGAGATCGTAATTTCTAAAGATTTAAAATGGTCTGATAAAATGGCTTTGACCTTAATGAAACGTCATCCCGAAGCATACATGATCGACGATTCTAAAAAGCCAAAATGGGATTATGTTCACGCTTTGGTCTTGCATTCAATCGAAGAGTTGTACAAAAAAAATCCGGATCCAAGATACAAAGCCTACATTAGGGGGTATGTTGATGAGCTGGTACAAAATGACGGAACTATTAAAACCTACGAATTCGACAAATACAATATTGATTTGGTCGTACCGGGACGTTTACTTTTTGATATTTATGCAGAGACAAAACAAGATAAATATTTGAAAGCATTACAATTAGTACGTAAGCAATTGGCAGAACAACCACGCACTGCAAGCGGCGGATTCTGGCACAAACAAATTTATCCAAATCAAATGTGGCTAGACGGTTTGTATATGGGAGAACCCTTTTATGCACAGTATACAGCAACATTTGAAAATGGAAAAAGTTTTGATGATATCGCCAAACAATTTGAACTGATTCAGCTTCACGCAACAGATTCCAAAACCGGATTATTATACCACGGTTGGGACGAAAGTAAACAAATGCCATGGGCCAATAAAGAAACGGGTAATTCACCTAATTTCTGGTCAAGGGCTTTAGGATGGTATGTTATGGCATTGGTAGATGTATTGGACTATATGCCAAAAGAGCATCCAAAACAAAAAGAACTGGTAAAGTATTTAAACAATGCCTGTGCTTCTTTGGCTAAAGTTCAGGATAAGTCGGGATTGTGGTACCAGGTAACCGATAAAGGTGGCGCAAAAGGAAATTATCTGGAAGCGTCAGGATCTTCGATGTTTGCTTATGCCTTTGCAAAAGGGGCCAATAAAGGATATTTGCCTGCAAAATATAAAAAATTAGCCAACAAAGCTTTTGACGGATTAACAACAAAACTAATCACAAAAGTAGACGATGATGGAGGAATTACACTAACTCAGGCCTGCCAGGTTGCCGGTTTAGGAGGAGATCCTTATCGTGACGGAACCTACGAATATTATGTAAACGAAAGAAAAAAAGACAACGATCCTAAAGCAACCGGACCTTTTATTCTGGCTGCAATCGAATTGAACAGATAGTTTTAAACGCATAGTTTAACGAAAGATCGCATAAGGAACTCTGCAAAGAAAAGGCAATCGTTGCAAATCGTATTCATAAAGACCTGGCACGTTTTTAAAATCTGTCAGGTCTAATTAGAAAGTTAATTAGATCAAAATGAAAAACTTAAAAGTACTCTTTCTTCTTTTATCAGTATTCCTGGTACAAAAGAATTTTGCACAGGTCTGGGTACCTGATAATGGAGACGGAACATACACCAACCCAATTATTCATGCCGATTATTCAGATCCCGATGTGGTTCGTACAGGAGATGATTTTTATATGACAGCATCTTCTTTTAATTGCATTCCGGGATTACCGGTTTTACATTCTAAAGATCTTGTAAACTGGAAGATTATTGGATATGCACTTGCTAAACAGCCGCCATTTGAAACGTATAATAAAGTACAGCATGGCAATGGTGTCTGGGCACCGAGTATTACTTTTCATAATAATGAATTTTATATTTATTATCCGGATCCTGATTTCGGAATTTATATGATAAAATCAAAAAAAGCAGAAGGGCCATGGTCTGAACCTTTGTTGGTGAAAGAAGGTATCGGACTGATAGATCCGAGTCCTTTGTGGGACGATGACGGAAAAGCATATCTCGTTCATGCTTTCGCGGGAAGCCGTGCACAAATTAAAAGTCTGATAGTAGTTTGCAGTATGAATGCCGACGGTACAATTGTTAATAATGATCAGGTAATGGTCATTGACGGACACGAAAGTGAAGGAACCATTGAAGGGCCAAAATTCTATAAGCGAAACAATTATTACTACATTTTTGCTCCCGCTGGCGGAGTTGCTACAGGCTGGCAAACCGTCTTGAGATCCAAAAATGTATTTGGGCCCTACGAAAAAAAGAAAGTGCTGGAACAAGGAAAAACAGCTATAAACGGACCCCATCAGGGTGCCTGGGTACAAACACAAACCGGAGAAGACTGGTTTATTCATTTTCAGGACAAAGGTGCTTACGGAAGAATTGTACATCTGCAACCTATGAAATGGGAAAAAGACTGGCCGGTGATGGGACAGGACTTTGATAAAAACGGAATTGGAGAACCGGTGACTACATTTAAAAAACCGAATGTCGGCAAAAAATATCCGATAGAAAATCCGGCAACTTCAGATGAATTTAACGAACCAAAATTAGGTTTACAATGGCAATGGCAGGCCAATGCCCAGATCAATTGGGGGTTTCCAACGAGTTTAGGCTACCTGAATTTATTCTGTCAAACCACTCTAAAAAGCGACCAGAAAATTTTTGACGCTCCCAATTTGTTATTACAAAAATTTCCTGCGGAAGAGTTTACCACCACCACCAAATTAACTTTTAATACAAGGCTGAATGGTGAGTCCACAGGACTTTTGATAATGGGATTAGACTACAGTTTTCTGAACTTTAAAAATGATAACGGAAAGCTGTATTTGAATCAGAAGACCGGTACTTTTGATAAAAAAGTTTCAGAAACAGAAACAACACCCATTTTAATAGAAAATAGCACGGTATACCTGAGGGTAAAAGTTAAAAAAGGAGGTGTTTGCAGTTTCTTTTACAGCTTAGACGATAAAAAATATCAGCCAATAGGTTCTGATTTTACATCAAAAGAAGGAAAATGGATTGGAGCCAAAGTCGGACTTTTTGCCCTGAGCCAAAAAGTAACTAACGATTCCGGAAATGTGGCGGTAGACTGGTTTAGGATAACGAAGTGAGAAAGCTGCAAAGTTTCAAAGTTTCAAAGTTTCAAAGTTTCAAAGTTTCAAAGTAACAAAGTTTCAAAGTAACAAAGTTTCAAAGGTATGAAGGGGCAAGGGTTCAAAAAAGTGATAAGATAAGCGTCAAAGATTAAAAAAAGCTGCTAAATCTGCTGGAAAAATAACTCCATACAACTACAAGGTTTATGTTGGGTACCCCCTTTTTAGCAACCATAAAGCGATCTGGCTCTATATTTGAAAAAATACGCCAACCAAAATAAACTTAAAAATGATTCTATTTAAAAAATACATAATATTAGTTTTATTCAGCATTTGTTTTAGCGTAAATGCACAGAATACCTACAAGAACTGGTCGGATATTATTCGTAAAAATGATGCGAATTGGTTTGGAACTGATGAAGCCAAAAAGATTGCCGAAAATGTTCTGCTGTATCAAAGAGATATTGGCGGATGGCCAAAGAATATCCAGATGCAGCAAGAACTTACACCACAGCAAAAAAAGGATTTAATGGCGCTGAAAAGTGATCTGCACGAAATTACAACTGATAATGGGGCAACTTCTCAGGAAATGCTTTTCATGTCTAAAATGTATGCACAGGTCAAAGATGAACGCTATAAGGAATCTTTTCTAAAAGGCTTGGATTATTTGTTTGAAGCCCAATATAAAAATGGAGGATGGCCTCAGTTCTATCCGCTAAAAAAAGGATATTACACACACATTACGTACAATGATGATTCGATGGTAAATATCCTGAACATCATGAAACAAGTAAGTGAAGAAACTGATTTTTATAGCATAAAACCATCAAAGGCAATTGTTGAAAAGGCCAAAATATCTTTTGATAAAGGAATTGATTGTATTCTGAAAACACAATACAAACAAAATGGAGTTTTAACTGCCTGGTGTGCACAACATGATGAATTTACTTTGGCTCCTGCCAATGCAAGGGCTTTTGAACTGGCTTCGCTTAGTGGTTATGAATCGACGAAAATTGTATTGCTTTTAATGTCGATTGAAAAACCTTCTGCTGAAATAGTTACTGCAGTTAAAAGCGCTAAGGCTTGGTTTGAAAAAACAAAAATCACCAATATTGAAGAGAAAAGAGTACTAAATGATGCAGGGAAAATTATAGACAAAAAAATGGTTCCTACCCAAAATGCAGCACCAATTTGGGCAAGATTTATGGAATTAGATACCAATCAGCCTTTCTTTTGTGACCGTGACGGAATCAAGAAAAAAGCACTGGATGAAATTGGTTCAGAAAGACGAAATGGCTATTCGTGGTATACCGATGCTCCAAAAGAAGTTTTGAAAAAGTATGATACATGGGCCGTTAAAAACGGGACAAAAGTTACGGATACAGAAAAAAAAAAGGTTAATTTAATTACTGTCGCACAAGATGGGACCGGTGATTTCACCAAAATTCAGGATGCTGTTTATGCGTGCCCCGCATTTCCTTATGAGAAAGTCACCATTTATGTCAAAAATGGAATTTATAATGAAAAAGTCCGAATCCCGGAATGGAATACAAATGTAGTTTTACAGGGCGAAAGCAAAGAACAAACGGTCATTACTTTTGATGATAATTTTTCTAAGATCAGTTTAGGAAGAAACAGTACTTTTTATACACCAACTCTTTTGGTAGAGGGAGATGATTTTTCGGCATCAAATTTAACGATTAAAAATGCTTCCGGAGATCACGGTCAGGCCATTGCATTGTCTGTTGTGGCAAATCGCGTTCAAATTTCAAATTGTATTCTTTCAGGAAATCAGGATACGCTGTACTTGTCCGGAAAAGAGGCAAAACAATATTTTAAAGACTGTTATATCGAAGGAACAACTGATTTTATTTTTGGAGGTGCCACTGCCTTATTTGAAAATTGCGAAATTCACAGTATTAAAAGTTCATATATTACAGCAGCTTCAACCCCACAAAATACTGCTTTTGGTTTTGTTTTTAAAAATTGCAGGCTTACGGCAGATCCTTCGGCTACAGCCGTTTATTTAGGAAGACCCTGGAGAATTTATGCCAAAACAGTTTATATCAATTGCGACATGGGAAAACAAATCAGACCCGAAGGCTGGGAAAACTGGTCGAAACCGGAAGCAGAAAAAAATGCTTTTTATGCTGAGTACAATTGTACAGGCGAAGGTTTTCAACCCACAAAAAGAGTAGTGTGGTCCCATCAGCTTCAAAAGAAAGAAGCTGCGAAATACACCATCGAAAATATTCTCAAAGATTCAGTTGAAAATTGGTATTCAAAATAAAAAAACTTTAAACTGCCAAACCAGTGGGTTAAACAGTAAAATAAAAAACATAAAACATGAATTTTAAATATTTCATTTTCCTGCTGCTTTCATGGGCTTCTTTTGCTCAGCATAACGAATTTCCGACAGCAAAAGTGGATTCGATTGTCAATAGAATTCAGCTGCCTGTAGTTCCTTCTTATCAAATTAACATTGTGAAATTAGGAGCCAAAGGTGATTCGATTGCGAATAATAAAGCTGTATTTGACAAAGCGATGGCGTTGTGCAAAAAGAACAATGGCGGAACTATTATTGTTCCCAAAGGAATTTATAAAATTAACGGGCCAATTCATTTTGTAAGCAATGTAAACCTTAGAATAGAAAAAGGAGCAAAACTAAAATTCAGCGATAATCCCAAAGATTATTTACCAATGGTTTTAACCAGTTGGGAAGGAACAATGCTGTATAATTACAGTCCTTTAATTTATGGATATGAATGTTCGAATATTGCCATAACCGGAGAAGGAACAATAGACGGAGAAGGAGGAAAAACCTGGAAAAGTTTTAAAGCCAAAGAAGGAAAAGGAAAAGATTTAAGCCGTGAAATGAATCATAACAATATAGCTTTAAAAGACAGAAAATTTGGAGACGGCTATTTTTTGCGTCCGCAAATGATTCAGTTTTTTAATTGCAAAAATATTTTAGTAGAAAATGTCCGAATCGAAAATTCGCCTTTTTGGTGTTTACATTTATTAAAATCAGAAAGTATTACCGTTCGCGGACTGCGTTATAAATCATTAAATTACAACAATGACGGTATTGATCCTGAATATGCAAAAGATGTTTTAATCGAAAATGTGACTTTTGATAATGGAGACGATAATGTAGCGATTAAAGCAGGCAGGGATCATGAAGGAAGAGCCAATTTTGCTACGCCAAGTGAAAATATAGTAATTAGAAATTGCAATTTCAAAGGTCTTCACGGCGTTGTGATAGGAAGTGAAATGTCAGCAGGAGTGCAAAATGTTTTTGTAGAGAATTGTAAAACGGCAGGTTATTTAAAAAGAGGGATCTATCTGAAAACCAATGCCGACAGGGGTGGTTTTATCAAAAATGTTTTTGTCCGGAATATCCAACTGGATGAAGTAGAAGACTGCTTGTATATCACGGCCAATTATCATGGAGAAGGAAAAGGCTTTCAGTCAGACATTTCTACTATTTACTTTTCGAACATTACCTGTAATAAAGCCACAGCTTCAGGAATTGTAATTCAGGGATTTCCGGATAAAAAAGTACGTAACATTTCATTAAACAATATTGAAATCAAATGGGCAAAAAATGCCATTTCAAGCACAAATGCTGAAAATGTAGTATTAAACGAAGTTTTCATCGGGGAAAAAGCAACGGTTCCAACAGCGGCTAAATAGTTTTTTTTAAGGTTCAGAGGGACAAAGGCTCAGAGGGGCAAAGGTTTTGGGTACAAGATATACTACAAGATAAATTTTTATATTCCTGTCGTCCTGAATAGCAAAGAATGAGAAAAGAAACCGATAAAGGACATACAAAATAAATCAAAAGAAATAATAAGTCAAAACGAATAAAATGAAATATTATCTATTAATTATCTGCTTAATTACTACCACCTGTTTTGCTCAGAAAACAACATTGTATACTATTGGCGACTCTACGATGGCAAACAAAAAAGACCCGGACCGAAATCCGGAACACGGTTGGGCACAAGTATTACAGCCTTTTTTTACAACCGGTATTGTAGTTGAAAACAAAGCAGTAAACGGGAGAAGTACCAAAAGCTTTATCAACGAAAAACGCTGGGATTCGATTTATAAAAAGCTAAAAAAAGGCGATTACGTTTTTATTGAATTTGGTCATAACGATGAAAAAATAGAAGATTCTACACGCTATACAAATCCGCATACTGCTTACAGATATAATTTGATTCGGTTTGTAAACGAAAGCCGCGAAAAAGGAGCAATACCCATACTGCTGACTTCTATTGCAAGACGTAATTTTAATGAAAAAGGCGTCCTTGTTCCTACACATGGCGATTATCCTTTAGAAACAAGAGGGGTAGCACAGGAATATAAAGTTCCTTTTATTGATTTAGAGTATTACACGGAGCTTTTGGAACAATCGTATGGGCCTGAAAAATCAAAACAGCTGCATTTGCATTTTAAAGCGGGAGAGAATGCCTATTACGATAAAGATAAAAATGACGATACACACTTGTCTTTAAAAGGGGCTACAGAAATTGCGCAGATTGTAATCAATCAAATTAGAAAAATGAACGATCCTTCATTAGAAAAACTTAAGAAAGGAATTAAATAATGTCTTATTTTATGGTTATAAAACCTTTTAGTGGCACATAAAGTATATAATAATTAAGACATTTACATCCAATATTAAGAGCATTTTTCAGGAGCAAATTGTTTTTTTTTTTTTATTTATTTAATATTGGTTTTTCAAAAGAAGAGAGGACTTAGTGCTCTCTTTTTTCGTTTAAATAATGTTAAAGAAGCATTATAAAACAGAACTTTTTATGTGTTTTTGGCATTTTCGGGTTATTTTAATACCCGTTTTTACGTAGCTAAAAAAAATAACAGGCCAACCAAAATTTTAATTATCAATTTGTTTTTAATGCCTTATTTTACGGGAAAAAACTGATAAATAAATTCTTTTTTTACGGTTTTTAAAAGTTAAAATTTTTTCGTTTTTTTCGTTTAAAAAGTTAAAAATTAACATTTTTTTTTAAATTTTTATTTTTTGTTTGCTGTAAATCAGTAACTTAGCGAAGTTAAAATTGTTTTTCCTCTATTAGCCAAATGTGTTTTTTTAAGAATCCATGCCCAGCTATTTTTTTCAATCAGTACATCTTTAGAATCTATTTTTTTAAGTAACATTTTTTTATTTGTTAAGTGTTTCTTGTCTCAAATCCATACTGTTGGTAAATAAGGTAACTCTTAACCTGAAATCTAATTTAAGAACCAAACATTTGGGTTAAAAAAGGTTTAAAAACTCCTATACGAAGAGAATTTATAATGACTCTAGTACACAAATCCATCTGCTAAACGCTCACCTGACTTTTTATTCGCCAATAATAGAGTTGTTGTATTTCAATTAAGATTGTTTAATTAATCAATGGACAATTATGAAATCAAAAATTACTTTTATTTTAATGTTAGTTATACTACCCGTAATTAACTTTATGGGCAATAGTGCATTTGCACAAGCTGCTTTAACAGCAGAGAAAACAATTGTGGGGAATCCGGCGGCAGTTACAGTGGGAGAAGTAGTGACTTTTAATATCACTATTCATAATAGTAATCCGGTTGATAAGACAGGCATAAATGTTACAGATCCGGTATCATTTAATTATATAGCCGGGATTACGAATGTTAATAATGGGGGAGCATTAGTTGGTGCTGCGAATCGCAGGGTTGAATGGATAAATTTAACAATCCCCGCAAATGGCAGTTTGGTGCTAAGTTTTGATGCGTCAATAGGAAACCCATTGCCTAATGCTACTACAGTAAGAAATTTAGCTACTATTACAGATATAAATGACCCGGCATTTCAGCTAAAACCGGAAATTATAGTGCCTTTGATCACGATGAGTTGTCCAGGTAATGAAGAATTAGCATTAACGGGAAATGCAAAAATAGCTCAGGGAGGGTATATTCAGTTAACCGCCAATATTGGTACACAAAGCGGCCAGGCCTGGAGCCATAATGAGTTGAGTTTAGATAAAGACTTTAACCTTGAGTTTAATGCTTTTTTTGGCACTTTAGATACTGGTGCTGATGGTTTTGCTTTCTTAATGAAAAGCCTTGATGCAACAGATAAGGTGGGGATTTGGGGGGCAGGACTTGGTTATGGCGGAATTGGTTCTCCGGGCCATGGACATTCTTTTGCCATAGAGTTTGATACCTATTATAATCCGGAGAAAGCACCTAATGGGGTTGTAGTTGATCTCATACAGAATGATCATACTTCATTCCGGACTAGTGGAGATTACAGTCAAAGCGGTAAAGTAGGTACTGATGTTGATTTAGGAAATATAGAAGATGGTAACTGGCATAAAACCAGCATCAATTGGACTGTAGCTACTAAAGAACTAAAAGTTTTTTTAGATGGTGTTTTGATCAATTCTGTAGTCAGGGATATAGTAGCGCTGGATTTTGCGGGTAATCCTCATGTTAATTATGGATATACTTCCAGTACTGGAGGTTATACGAATGAGCAAGCAGTTTGTATAGAGGCTGTTACTACTTGTCTGGCAGGAAAAACAGCACCTGTTTTGAGTTCACCTGTCGGACAGGATGTATGTATGACAGGTACTACTTTTGATTTAAATTCTTTAATAACAAGTACAGCACCTGCAGGTTCTACATTGCTTTGGTATACAGATGAATTTCATCAGAATATAGCGTATCCAACACCGGATCAGGCTGCTCTGGGCACCTACTATGCCTTTTATTATGATGCGACTGGCGATTGTTATTCACCGGGAACAGCTGCAGTTGTTTTGAAAGACTGTAAAATTATTTCAGCCAAAACAATAGTGGGCAATCCTGTTACAGTAAATTCCGGAGATGTGCTAACATATAATATTACCTTAACGAATAATGTTAACATCGCAAAAACCGGTATAAATATAAGTGACGAAATTCCAACCGGATTAGTTAATATTTTGAATATAAGTAATGCAGGAATACTCAGTGGCAGTAAAATTGACTGGACGAATATAACTGTGCCCGCAAATAACGCGGTAACATTAAGTTTTCAGGCCACTGTAGACAGTAACTTACCAGTAAACACGACAAGTATAAAAAATATAGCCTCAGTTATTGACCCTATTGATCCTGCGAATCCCGAAATGCCTGAAGTCGAGGTGTTAATAGGACCAAAGCCCGGCCTTTCGATAACAAAAGAAGGAGAGTTTATTGATGGTAACGGAGATGGTAAAACAGATGTGGGCGATATTGTACGCTATACTTTTGTAATAAGGAATACGGGAAATACAGTATTAACCAATATTACGATAACAGATAGTAATGCAGTAATAACAGGAGGTCCCATAACAAGTTTAGCAGTAGGAGCAACAGATACTGCAACATTTACAGGAGTTCACACCGTTACACAGGCCGATATTGATGCTGAGGCAGTATATAATCTTGCAACTGCAACGGGAACGCCTCCCACCGGCCCCGATGTTACAGCAACATCAACAGATCCAACACCTTGCGTTTCGTGTATTGTTGATCCGGCTTGTCCGGCTTGTACTATTACGGTGTTAATACCAAATCCGGGAATTTCAGTGACAAAAAATGGAGTTTTTGTAGACAGCAATAGCGATGGTAAAACAAATGTTGGGGATACAGTAACCTATACTTTTGTAGTCACTAATACAGGAAATACGATTCTAAATGCTATTACCATAACGGATAATAATGCAACAATAAACGGAGGTCCTTTAGCAACTTTAGCCATTGGGGCAGCAGACTCAACAACATTTACAGGTTTTCATACGGTTACACAGGATGACATTGATGCGGGAGTAGTATATAATTTGGCTACAGTAACCGGAACACCGCCAAGCGGACCAGATGTAAGCGGGACTTCTACTGATCCGATACCTTGTCTAACATGTCCAATTCATCCCACATGTCCGGATTGTACCGTAGTGCCATTAATCCAAAATCCCGGTATTTCGGTCACGAAGCAAGGTGTCTTTATAGATGGAAATGGAGATGGTATAACCGATGTGGGAGATCAGATCGAATATACTTTTGTAGTAACCAATACAGGAAATACAACCTTAACGGATATTTTTATAACAGATGCTAAAGCTGTTATAACAGGAGGCCCGCTTGCTGCTTTAGAAGCAGGAGATTCTGATTCTACCACCTTTACAGGAACGTATACCGTTACCCAGGCTGATATTAATACAGGTTTTGTGTATAATTTAGCAATAGTAACCGGAACCCCTCCAATTGGTACTGATGTTACAGATACATCTACAGATCCAACACCATGTACAACTTGCCCGGTTGATCCGCTTTGTCCGGATTGTACCATAACGCCCCTGGTGCAAAATCCGCTTATTTCTGTGACAAAATCAGGAGTCTTTATGGATGTAAATAACGATGGCGTAACGAATATTGGAGATAAAATTGAATATAATTTTGTGGTAGCCAATATCGGAAATACTGTTTTAACCAATATTACGCTCACGGATAGTAAAGCAAGTATAAGCGGAGGACCAATTGCCACTTTAGGAGCGGGCGATTCAGATTCAGCTACCTTTACTGCAGTATATTTTATTACTCAGGCCGATATTGATGCAGGTGTAGTATACAATTTAGCAACCGTAACGGGTACACCGCCAATTGGACCCGATGTAAGCGGAACATCGACAGATCCAACCCCATGTACAACCTGTCCTGTTGACCCTCTGTGTCCGGATTGTACCATAACACCATTAGTACAATCTCCGGGTATTTCAGTGACGAAAGAAGGTCTTTTTGTTGATGTTGATGGCGACGGAAGAACTACGATTGGAGACAGGGTAGCATATACTTTTGTGGTAACCAATACCGGAAATACAGTTTTAACCAATATTACAATTACAGATACTAACGCTGTAGTAACAGGAGGACCGTTAGCTGCTTTAGGTGTAGGAGATACCGATTCTGCGACATTTACAGCAGTTCACACGATTACACAAGCCGATATTGATGCTGAGCTTGTGTACAATTTAGCAACAGTAACCGGAACGCCGCCAATAGGTGCTGATATAAGCGGAACTTCGACAGACCTAACCCCGTGTACTACATGTCCGGTCGATCCGTCATGTCCGGATTGTACCATAACACCTTTAATACCAACTCCGGGAATTTCAGTAAATAAAGCAGGCCAGTTTGTTGATGGTAATAATGATGGTATAACCAATGTTGGAGATAGGGTAGAATATACTTTCGTAGTAAAAAATACAGGTAATGCACCCTTAACAAATGTTACTTTGACAGATAGCAGAGCAATTGTAACCGGAGGTCCCATACCGGTTTTAGAAATCGGGGAAACAGATACTTCAACATTCAAAGCCGTACATATTGTAACACAACTGGATATTGATGCAGGAGTGGTATTTAATCTGGCGACTATAAGCGGTACACCGCCAACAGGTCCGGATGTAATGGCAACATCAACAGATTTAACACCTTGTCCCGCCTGTCCGGTGGATCCCGCCTGTCCGGATTGTACTGTTACTCCATTAGTGCAGGATCCCGGTATTTCCATTACCAAAGATGGTGTTTTTGTCGACAGTAATGCAGATGGTAAAACGAATGTTGGAGATAAAATTGAATATACCTTTGCAGTGAAAAACACAGGAAATACTATTTTAACTAATATCAGAATAACAGATAATAATGTAATAGTAACCGGAGGCCCCCTGGCAAGTTTAGGAGTCGGTCAGGAAGATTTTACCACATTTAAGGCCACTCACACAGTTACCCAAGCCAATATTGATGCAGGAGTAGTATACAATCTGGCAACCATAACCGGAACCTCACCAAGTGGTCCTGATATAAGCGATACCTCTACAGATCCAACGCCATGTATAACCTGTCCCGTTAATCCGGCCTGTCCGGATTGTACTGTAACTCCGCTGGCACAAAATCCGGATATTTCGATAACCAAAGAAGGAATTTTTGTAGATAGCAATAACGACGGCAAAACAAATGTTGGAGATAAAATTGAATATACTTTTGTAGTAACCAATACTGGCAATACGACACTTACTAATGTTGTTATAACAGATCCTAAAGCGACAATAACAGGTGGTCCTATAGCAGTTTTAGCAGTCGGAACAACAGATTCAGTCACCTTTACAGGAACATATACCATTGTACAAACTGATATTGATGCAGGCCAGGTTTATAATTTGGCTACTGTGACAGCCAAAGATCCAAACAATGCTGATGTAACAGCAACATCTACAGATCCAACGCCTTGTACAAGCTGTCCTGTAGATCCAATTTGTCCGGATTGTACCATTACACCATTAACACCAACGCCTTCTGTAACAATAACAAAACATGGATTGTTTGTTGATAATAACGCAGATGGATTAACCAGTGTTGGTGATAGTGTCGCCTATACTTTTGTAGTTGCTAATACAGGAAATACGACTTTAACTAATATTACAGTCACAGATAATAATGCTGTTGTCACCGGAGGTCCTTTGGCAAGTTTGGCTGTTGGAGCTATAGATGCGGCCACATTTAAAGCTATACACATTATTACACAAGCTGATATTGACGCCGGACTGATTTATAATTTAGCCACCATAACCGCAAAAGATCCTGAAGGCAATGATGTACCGGCAACATCGACAGACCCGCTGCCTTGTGCAACATGCCCTGTTGATCCAATTTGTCCGGATTGTACCATAACTCCATTAACACCAACACCATCTATAGCCATAACAAAACATGGATTGTTCGTTGATAATAATGCAGATGGACTAACCAGTGTTGGTGATAGTGTAGTGTATACTTTTGTTGTTACCAACACAGGAAATACGACCTTAACCAATATTACAGTGACAGATAATAATGCCGTTGTCACCGGAGGCCCTTTGGCAAGTTTAGCTGTGGGTGACATTGATGCCACCACATTTAAGGCCGTGCATACTATTACACAGGCCGATATTGATAAAGGTGAGATCTATAATTTAGCCACTATAACCGGAAAAGACCCGGGAGGGAATGATATACCGGCAACATCCACAGACCCGCTCCCTTGTACAACATGTGCAATCGACCCGGTTTGTCCGGATTGTACCATAACACCTTTACTGCCAAATCCATCTGTAACAATAACAAAACATGGATTGTTCGTTGATAATAACGCAGATGGATTTACAAGTGTTGGTGATAGCATCGTCTACACTTTTGTAGTCACCAATACAGGAAATATAACCTTAAGCAATATTATAGTAACAGATAACAACGCCGATGTGATTGGCGGTCCTTTGACAAGCCTGGCTGTTGGGGCAATAGACTCCACAACATTTAAGGCGGTACACCTTATAACACAAGCTGATATTGATGCAGCATGGGTTTATAATTTAGCCACTGTACTGGCAACTCCGCCAAATAGTCCAAGTATCAGTGAAACATCAACAGATCCGTTGCCTTGTACAACATGTCCGGTTGATCCTGCCTGTCCGGATTGTACCATTACCCCATTGTCGCCAAGTTCATCTATAGCCATCACAAAACAGGGTGTATTTGTAGACAGCAATGGTAACGGAATAACCAATGTTGGGGACAGGGTCGAATATACTTTTGTAGTGACCAATACAGGAAATACAACCTTAACCCATATTACAGTGACAGATAATAATGCCGTTGTCACCGGAGGCCCTTTGGCAAGTTTAGGGGTTGGAGCCATAGACGCAACAACATTTAAAGCAGTACACCTTATAACACAAGCTGATATTGATAAGGGAGAAGTCTACAATTTAGCCACTACAACCGGAAAAGATCCTGGCAATAATGATGTACCGGCAACATCAACAGATCCGTTGCCTTGTACAACATGTCCGGTTGATCCTGCCTGTCCGGATTGTACCATTACCCCATTGTCGCCAAGTTCATCTATAGCCATAACAAAACAGGGTGTATTTGTAGACAGCAATGGTAACGGAATAACCAATGTGGGGGACAGGGTCGAATATACTTTTGTAGTGACCAATACAGGAAATA